>CAYXIT010000047.1:0-23333 GCA_964465275.1 uncultured Bacteroidales bacterium
TTTAAACTTTCAATATTGAAGTTGTTCAGGTCAACGGTAAGTAAGTCATCGGGATGATCGCTTAATCTTCCGTCAACCTTCAGATACTCATCATTTTTATAAAGAAAGAAATCCTGAATATCAACTACATTAGAATCAATCAGTATGTAATTTGTAGGTCTTATGGTCCAGAGAGAATCATTTATATAGGCAAAAGACCTTTGGAAAACAAATTCTGTTTGAGAAGGAGAAAGTACCCGGGCACGACCTTCCATTCTGCCATAATTTCTGGCTACGCCGTTTTCATTATCCCAGTTGGTTGAAACCTGTATTGTATCATTATAAATTCCGGAGATAAACTGAAACCGGTCCAACCATATACTATCGCTCAATTGCAATTTACTTGCAGTGTTTAATATTTGAATACCTGTGGTATCGGATTCCAGTTGAATTCTTAAATTATTGATACGTGTTCCTGCAAATGCAAAATAATCTGCTCCACCATCCAGTTGAAACAACCTTTCATCGGTATTAAAACGCCCTCGTATCAAAACGTTGTCAGACAAATGCCACTTGGGGAAAAAGATCGAAAAAAGCTCACGGGTTTCTTTAAAATGAATCTGAAATTCTCCTCTTTGATTAAGTGTATCTTCGAAAGATTTCGCAGAAAAAACACTATCGAATCGTGATGGCAAAAAGTAACCCAGGTAATTGGTAATATCTTCGTTTAGCTGACCATAAGATAAAAATCCTTCAATCTGTACATCCAGAAAATCAGATGTCAACCTGAGCAACTTCTGTTGTTGTCCTGATCCATGGCTGCTAAGTGATATCAACTCATTCTGATAGTAATTCTTTTCGTTCTCCGTTTCGGGCTCAACCTCCCTGTAAATTGAGCTGTATGCAGCAATTTCACCCTCAAGATTACGAATATCTTTAAAGTGTCCTTCAACCGAAACAATTGTAGAGACTATGCTTTGGTAAATACTGTCACGTTGATAAATATTCAGTCTGGAAAGATTTGCATCATCTATACGGGCTGTAAAATTAAGATAGGGATTATCAGGTCCAAAATCAATCAAACCGTTAAAATCCACAAATAGGTTGGGATCATCAATAAGCAAACTACCATTGAATTGTTTGTTTTTAAGTGTTCCGGTAATGTCAATATTCCGGTAATCATAACCTTTGAGTTCAACTCTTTTAACCAGACCGTCCATTGACACATCAACCCGGTCCAGATCAATCCCCCTGCCATTCAGTTTCAGATCAAATGCAATCTGACCAAAGTTATCATTATCATTCATCAGATTGCCCAGATTTAAACCTGATGTGCCCAGGTTACCACTGTAGCTTAATTCGGAAAAGTCTTCATTACTTCTTATTGCAATGTCTGATTCAATATCACCAAGGGCCGTCTGCAGCCTACCGTAAGCTACAAAGTCATAGATAAAACCTGTCAGATTTCCTGAAAAATTTGCCATTCCAAGATTTTGAATCTGGTCAGGGAGTACCAACGGAGCAGCACCTCCTGCATAGGGAATGATAAAGGTTTCAATATCTCTTTTGTTGGTTACAAACCGGTTAACAGAAAAGTTTAAAAAAGTTTCCTGAATATCTGGCAAGCCATTCAGAAGAAAGTTTCCCTGGAATGCAGAAAAGTTTCCATACTGCAATATTACTTCATTACCCCTGAAGTTGTTAACTGTTCCAGTAAGATTTCCCTTCAAATAAATTCGGTTATCCAGTCCGTACAATGATGTAATAAAATAACCCAATTCATAAAGCTGAAGAGCTGATGGTTTAATTTCAAAGTCCATCTTCACCTTATGAATGAAGTCAGAAAAATCATTATAGCTATCATATTCAAGCGCCACATCGAGTTCAACCCGGCTACGATTGGTTTTAATCATCATATCTCTGGCCTTACTCCCCTGCGGCCCGACCATTATGTTGGCTTTTACATCTTCGACCAAAAGTCCGTTTGATTCTTCAACAGAAAAGTGGTCAATTTCTGCATGTAATATTTCATCTTCAAAAGAAATATTGCTTATGGAAAGATTTAATTTCCCGAAAGCAAAATTATGCGGGTCAAAACCATAATCAATATGATCCAAATTATGATCAGTGAATGAGAGACCTGAGTTGCGGAATTCAAATGAAGATACACTAACCTTCCATTTTGGAATTCTGAAAGTATCAACCGGTTCGTCTGATGAAAAATAATCTATAAGAAACTGAAAGTTATAGTCATTCTCACCCGGATATCTGACCATCCCCAATGAAGCTTTATCAAAAAGAAGCTTTTCTACTTTCAGATCTTTACGCGAGAATGATATACTGGCAACATCAAAAACCAGCTCATTGGCATAAAGGATAGGCCTTTCCAGTTTATCAAGAATATTTATATCTTCCAATGCAAAATTAAAAAACCATTTTACTTTTACGCCACCTACACTTACTTCAGCACCCAGTTCTTCTGACAGATATGCTGCAGCTTTTGATGCAAGCCATGTTTGCACACCATGGCTTCTGAGTGTTACATATGCCAGTGAAGGAATTAGAATCATCACTAAGACAGTAATAAGCACTATGTAACGTGTTTTTTTAATAACTTTGTCTCCCTTTTACTTTTACAATTTAAACGAATACTTTTTTTGTAGGTTTCAATTCTTTCATTCTTATAACGCAATAGCAATCAATTAATTGCAGCACAAACATCAGATGTTTTCGAAGGAAACACAAACCGGAATAAATCACATCGGAAATAAACATGGATACATATATTCTTGGCATCGAATCATCCTGCGATGATACTTCAGCAGCAGTTTTAAAAAATAACAAAATTCTTGCCAATGTAATTGCAAATCAGGATGTACACAAATTTTACGGTGGCGTGGTGCCTGAACTGGCCTCACGCGCGCACCAGCAAAACATTATTCCTGTAATAGACAGGGCTTTAGATATTGCAAATATAAATAAAAATCAGTTACATGCCGTGGCTTTTACCAATGGTCCCGGCTTGCTGGGGTCATTGCTTGTAGGTGCATCATTTGCTAAATCTTTTTCAATGGCATTAAATATTCCATTGATTGAGGTTAACCACATGCATGCTCATATTCTGGCACATTTTATTGAAGATCCACAGCAACCGGAAAAGCCTGAATTTCCTTTTCTTTGCCTAACAGTATCAGGCGGTCATACACAAATTGTGCTTGTAAAGGATTTCTTTCATATGAAGGTGATCGGGCAAACTATCGATGATGCAGCCGGAGAAACCTTTGACAAAGCGGCCAAGATCATGGGTTTACCTTATCCCGGTGGCCCGCTTATTGACAAACTGGCCAGGGAAGGAAACCCCGATGCTATTAAATTTCCACATCCCAATATTCCCGATCTTGATTTCTCCTTTAGCGGACTTAAAACATCAATACTGTATTTCCTTCGCGACAGGCTTAAAGAAAATCCTCATTTTATTGAAGAAAACAAAGCTGACCTTTGTGCATCTATCCAGCGTACTATTATAGATATATTGATGCATAAACTTCATGAGGCCGCCCGGCAAACCGGGATAAAGCACATTGCAATTGCCGGAGGTGTTTCTGCTAACTCCGGTTTACGGAATGCTATGCTTGAGGAAAAAGAAAAATCAGGCTGGAAGGTATATATTCCCAAATTTGAATATAGCACTGATAATGCCGCAATGATTGCAATTACAGGTTACTTCAAATATATAAAAGGCGACTTCGCCAGTCAGCAACTTACTCCATTTACCCGATATAGTGAAGAAAAATAAAATATGAAGTTTTATTAGGTCAGGTAAACAGCCGAACGATGATATTTTTTTACTTTTACCCCATATAATTTTTATGGGGTATTTTTTTATATGTAAGCTTTTGTCTTAATTCAACTAATTCATTTTAATATTAAAATTACAGTTTTGAAAAAACCTAAAGAAAAATTTAAAAAAGACAGGGCCCTTCGTTTTTACAATGAAGTGCTTGGCCTTGACAGGCTGCACTATGGCCTTTGGATAGATAGTGATGAAAGAAATATCGACGGTTTAATCCAGGCGCAAAAGCGGTATGAAGATTTACTGGTAGATGAAATCGATAACCTTTCTGATCAGAATTCCGGATTTTCAGTGCTTGATGTGGGCTGTGGAACAGGAGCAACATCAGAAACTCTTTTTGGCAAGAAATACAAGGTGGAAGGATTATCACCTGACCTTTATCAAAAAGAGTTATTTGAAAAAAGAGTTCCTGTGCCGTTCCATCTGGCCCGATACCAGAATTTCGATTCGGAAAAGGCTTACGATTTGATTCTCATGAGTGAATCTGCGCAGTATATTCCACTAGGCAGATTATTCGACAAAACAAATCAGTTACTGAAACCCAATGGAAACCTTTTAGTGTGCGACTATTTTGTACTGGATGATGCAACAGGAAAAATGGCAAAAAGTGGCCACAGGTTGAGTGCCTTCCTTGAAGAAGCGCAAAAAAACAATTTTCAGATTGTAAAAGAAGAAGATATAACAGAGGCCATTCTTCCTACCCTTGACACAGCAAAAGCCTTTGTTGAAAGATATATTATTCCAAGTCTTGACATTGCAAGAGAAAAGATTCAGGAAAGAAGGCCCTGGCTCTATAAAACTCTTAAGTGGTTCTTCAGGAAAAAGATATCAAAGGTGCATGACGATATGATTCTAATTGATTCATCAGAATTCAGAAAAAATAAAAGATATATGCTTTTTGTTTTCAGGAAGAATGAAATTCCGCAATAATATTTTTATTTGACATATGCAAATATTTTTCGCAAAATATTTTTTTCTGAAATTATCGCTTGTTTGATATTTTTTTCTATACTTTTCGCAAAACATTTCTTACCATGCGCATAAAACGAATACTTCCTGAAAACATCCATCAAATGACTTTTCCTACCGAGGAAACTGATCTCACTTTGATGGATCCTTTGATTGATAAATATAAAAACAAAAAAGGTAACCTTATACCATTGCTTCAGGGTACCCAGGCAATATATGGTTTCATACCGCGTGAAGCTTTTATAAAGCTAAACCTTGAAACTGGTCTTGAGCTCAACGAGATGTTTGGTGTAGCAACTTTTTATGCACAGTTCCGTCTTACACCTGCCGGTAAACATATCATAAAAATGTGCCACGGAACAGCCTGTCATGTTCAGGGAGTAACCGCTATTACAGATGAATTATCTGACCTGCTTGATGTAAAAGACGGAGAGACAACCGATGACGGTATTTTTACTCTTGAAACAGTTGCCTGTTTAGGCTGCTGTTCTCTGGCACCTGTAATGATGATAGGAGAAGAAACATACGGCAAACTTACTCCCAGGGAAGCAGCAAAAATAATAAGAGAGATCAGAAGAAACGAAAAACTCACAGAATCAGAAGACTGATAAAGAACAATATGCATACACAATATTGACCAATCAAACCCGACATATGAAAAAAGCAACAGTAATAGTAGGTTTGGGAAGTTGCGGACTTGCTGCCGGCGCCGGCAAAACCTTTGATGAATTTCACCGCATCAAAAAAGCCGACAAGCTGGATTTTGAGATCAAAAAAACTTCCTGTATCGGAATGTGCTTTCGCGAACCCCTGGTAGAAATCATAGATGATAGCGGTAAATATCTTTACGGAAGCGTGGATGTTAAGCGCGTGGATGAGATCATTGAAAAGCATATTAAAAACTTATCCCCCATTCCTGAATATATTATTGAATCGGAAAAATACAAGTCAGAAGATGCAGGGTTTTTCGACGGGCAGGTGAAGATAGCATTGCGCAACTGCGGTCATATGGACCCGGAAAGTATTGATGAATATGAATCACGTGGTGGCTATGATGCCATGCGTAATATTTCAAATGCAAATCTTTCGCCCGATAAAGTTATTCAAACGGTATTGGATAGCGGCATAAGAGGCCGTGGTGGCGGCGGATTTCCGGCCGGAATGAAATGGAAATTTGCCCGCAACAATACATCTGACAAAAAATATGTAATCTGCAATGCGGATGAGGGCGACCCCGGAGCATTTATGGATCGGTCTATCCTTGAAGGTGATCCGCACAGTGTAATTGAAGGAATGATGATTTGTGCCTATGCCATCGGAGCATCAGAGGGATATATCTACTGTCGCGCTGAATATCCTTTGGCAATTATTCGTTTAAACATAGCCATCGAGCAAGCACGTGAAAGAGGTTATCTTGGTAAAAATATCATGGGCATTGAAGGCTTTGATTTAGATATTTACATTAAAGAAGGAGCAGGTGCATTTGTTTGTGGTGAAGAAACCGCATTGATCGCATCCATTGAGGGCGAACGTGGAATGCCGCGCCGCCGGCCTCCCTTCCCGGCTGAAAGTGGCTTATGGAAAAATCCAACCAACATCAACAATGTTGAAACCCTTGCAAATATCCCATGGATAATCTCGCACGGTGCAGAAGAGTATGCAAAATTCGGTACAGAAAAAAGCAAGGGAACAAAGGTATTTGCCCTTACCGGAAAGATTAAACACGGTGGATTGGTAGAAGTCCCGATGGGAATCACCATAAAAGATATCATTTATAAACTTGGCGGAGGCATTACCGGTGATAAGAAATTTAAAGCAGTGCAGTTGGGAGGCCCTTCAGGAGGATGTATCCCTGAATATCTTTCACATACCCAGGTTGACTACGACAGTGTAAATGCAACCGGTGCCATAATGGGATCAGGTGGTATGGTGGTAATGGATGAAACAACCTGTGTGGTAGACGTGGCAAGGTTTTTCCTTGATTTTACCGAAAAAGAATCCTGCGGAAAATGCACATTCTGTCGTATCGGAACCAAACGAATGTTGGAAATACTCACACGCATAACCGAAGGAGAAGGGAAAGAGGGTGATATAGAATTACTGGAAGAAATTGCACAGACCATAAAAGATGGATCGCTTTGTGGTCTGGGACAAACCGCTCCCAATCCCGTGCTAACAACCATAAAATATTTTCGTGATGAGTATGAAGCACATATTCGTGATCATAAATGTCCGGCTCTTAGTTGCAAAAAACTTCTCACCTATGAAGTGATACCTGAAAACTGCACAGGATGTATGGCTTGCGCAAAAGGCTGTCCGGTTAATGCCATTGAAGGGGAGAAAAAACAAGTGCACCATATTTTACAGGATGTTTGCATTCAGTGCGGAGTATGTTATACAAAATGTAAATTCAAAGCCATAAAATTGTCCTGATACTGATATCTCAATACAGAATTACAAAGTCTTAGCAAAAAAGCAGCTTTGTGTTATCCAATAAAAGCCAATACAGTATGAGTAAACTCAATATAATCATCAACGGAAAAATTGTTCAGGGAATCCGTGGGGAGTCCATCCTTGAAATGTCGCGTCGTTTGGGGATTGAAATTCCTACTTTATGTCACGACCCTCGACTTGAACCCTATTCGTCATGCTATCTATGTGTTGTGGAAGTAGAGGGTATGCGTGGGCTTCAACCCGCTTGCTCCACAAAGATCACTGAGGGAATGCGCATAGAAACCGAAAATGAACGGGTAAAAAAATCCAGAAAATTCGCCCTTGAACTAATGGCCAGCAATCACTATGCTGATTGTGTTGCACCCTGTAAGGAGCGCTGCCCGGCCGGTGTTGATGTACAGGGATACATAGCCCTTATCAATCAGGGCAACCATCGCGAAGCCACAGGACTCATAAAAAGAACCAACCCTCTGCCCGCCATCTGCGGCAGGGTATGTGTAAGACCCTGCGAAGTGGTGTGCCGCAGAAATCTGGTAGAAGGTATTGGGGTTGGCATAGACTATCTGAAAAGATACACGAGTGATATCGATCTTGATGCCGATGACAGATACATACCCGTTGTAAAACCATCAACCGGAAAAAAAATAGCTGTTATTGGTGCAGGCCCCGGAGGTCTTTCAGCAGCTTACTTTCTGGCTTGCGAAGGCCACAAGGTTGAAATATTTGAAGCCAGTCCGCATGCCGGAGGTATGCTACGTTATGGTATTCCACCCTACCGTCTTCCCAACGATATAATTGATAAGGAAGTGGAAGGAATTACCGCACTGGGTGTTGATATTCATTATAATCAAAAATTAGGCGACAATCTTTCATACAAAAGCCTTAATGAAGATTTTGATGCTGTGATACTGGGTATTGGATCGCAAAACGGAACCGGCATAGGCTGCGAAAACGACGATGCAGGCAATATATTCTCTGGTATTGGTTTTCTGCGCAATATGGAAATGACCGGCCAGAAATATGATTTCACAGGTAAAAAAGTTGCAGTTATTGGTGGCGGAAACACTGCTATGGATTGCTGCCGAACGGCTATGCGATGCGGATCAACAGATGTTACAGTATTATATCGTCGTACCGAAAAAGAAATGCCGGCTAATCCCATAGAAATACATGAATCAAAGCTGGAAGGAATTGACTATAAATTTCTTACAGCTCCTGCACGGGTTAATAAGGATGAAAACGGCAATCTGAAATCACTCTCCTGCTTCCGCATGGAACTGGGTGAGCCCGATGCATCGGGAAGAAGGAGACCGGTAAAAATTGAAGGGTCTGAATTTGAAATTGAACTTGATTACATACTTGCTGCCATTGGACAGAAAACCAATGTAAACTTCATTGATGATATTAATAAATGGTCAGGGACAGAATTGCGTTTAAATAAATGGGGAGATATTGACGCAAACCCGGATACGCTGCAAACTTCAATAAGCAATGTATTTGCTTGCGGAGATGGTGTTACCGGACCCGCCACCCTTATTGAGGCTATTGCACAAGGGCGACTTGCAGCACAAAGCTGTAATAAATTTCTTCATGATGTTGAAGTTACTCCACCCGAATTTGAGTTTATCAGCCGTAAAGACCATTTCCAGGAACAATTACAGGAAGATTATACCGATTATTATGAAAAACAGGAACGGGAAGAAATGCCAACTCTGGACCCATTGAAACGTGAAAATTTTGATGAAGTAGAGCTGGGTTACACCCCGGATCAAGCGTTGCATGAAACTCTAAGATGCCTTGAATGCGGTTGCTCAGAATACTACACATGCGATCTGAAAAAATACTCATCACAATACCAGGCTGATCAAAAACGCTTCGCCGGTGATTATCAAAAGTTCCAGGTAGATTTTTCGCACCCCTATATTGAAATAGATAATAATAAATGTATTCTTTGTGGTCGTTGCGTAAGAATCTGCAAAGAGGTTGTCGGAGCCAATGCCCTGGGTCTTGTAAACCGCGGTTTTGTGAGCTATGTTGCTCCCAGCCTGAACGGTAAACTAAGTGATACACACTGTGAATCATGCGGCATGTGTATCTCCACTTGTCCTACAGGGGCAATAACAGAAAATGTGCCCTTTAAAGCAGGACCACTGGCTACAGAAAGTTTTGAATCTGTATGTAACTATTGTTCAGTGGGATGCGAGCTTGAATACCATCACAAAACCGGTTTTATTACACGGGTTACCGGTAAAAATGGCTTTGTAAACAAAGAGGGTAATTTATGTAAGTTTGGCAGATTCGGCTACAGATTTTTAAACAGAAAAGACAGGCTCAATCAACCTATGCTCAGAAAAAACGGTAAACACGTGCCTGTAACATTCCGCGAAGCGTATGATATCGTAGCCCAAAAAATCAAAGCTGTTAAACCCGATGAAAACGCATTTTATGCCGGGGCAAGATTATCAAACGAAGAAATATATCTGATTCAAAAGCTGGCACGTGCCGGGGCAGGTACAAACAATATAAGCAGTTTCCACTATATGGAAAGGGGTGGGCATTATCTTTATAACAGCAGAGAAAATGTTCCTTTCGGGCAGCTTTCAAAAGCCGGTAAAATTTATCTGTTGGGCAGCGAAATCAACGAAGAAAATGGTGTGGCAGGGTTTTATGCTTACAACAGCAGTTACATGAATAATATACCGCTTATTCTCATTACGGATAAAGAAAAAAGCAGTTTGTCGCATAAGGCTGATGAATTATTACAAGTAAAATCTTATTATCATTTCATCAAAGCCATTATTTATTATCTGATTGCAGAGGAGCTTGAAAACTCCGTCTATCTGGAAGACCATTGTCCTGATTTTGCAGACTTTAAAATACAGGTACTTGCACAGGATTATGATGAATTAGTAAAGAATAGCGGTTGCACAGACGAACAGATCAAAAATTTTGCGAAAAGTTATAACACTGAACAACATGCTGTTATCATCTTTGCCGAAAAGAACCTTGGATCCAACGCCTGTGCTGAGTTGCATAACCTCACCCATATTACTGGAAAAACAGGCAAAACAGCGTCAGGACTTATTGCGCTTAAGGAGAAAAACAATTCCCAGGGTATTTTCGACATGGGGGCTTGTGCGGCATTATCGGTTGGCGGCGTAAAGTTGCAGCAAAATGGCACTTTAGATATTCTGAAAAAAACATGGCAAACAAAAGAACTACCTGATAGCATAAATAGCCAACAACTAAAGCTTATTACTGAAGGTCAACTTCGCAATATGTTTATCTTCGGGGAAGATCCTGTTGGAACAGCAGAAAGCAAGGATGATGTAAGCAAATGGATAGCTGCATGTGACTTTGTGATGGTCCAGGATTATTTTATGAGCGAAACAGCACGGATAGCCGACCTTGTGTTGCCTGCAAGCATGCCCTTTGAATCAGGTGGTAGTTATACCAACACACAAAAATTTATCCAGCAGTTTGGACTTAATCATAATGGTAATTTGGAACACAACAGCTTTCAACAACTTATTGAGTTGCATAAGACCCTGAAGTTGGAAGCGCAGTATGAGAATCCTGCAGATGTTATGCTTGAAGCCGCTTCCATATTGCAAAATATTTCTCTGGAGAATCATGAAAGAAAACTTGTTTTTACCCAAACTGATAATAAAAACATGATGTTTATGAGCGGATGTGATTTTCTGCAGCACAACTTTGAATCTATCAACCAGATCGAATAAAAAACATACATTTAAAAATATATACAATGGAAAAATTTAAAAACATTGATGAAGTTCTTGATTTTGCAATGAAATCGGAGCAGGAAGCAGTTAATTTTTACAATCATTTGGCAACAACCATGAAAAACGAAGAGATGCGTGAAACCTTTATTCAGTTCGCCAGGGAAGAAGTCGGACATAAAGCCCGTTTGCAGAAAATCAAGGATGAACGCTTATTTGATCTAACTGATGAAAAGGTCCAGGACCTGCAGATTGCAGATTATGTGGTTAGCGCAAAACCGACGCCCGACATGAAATATGCCGATGCACTGGTGCTTGCTATGAAAAAGGAAAAGGCTGCTTTTAAATTATACACAAATCTGGCGCAAAGAACCGATAACCAGGAAATTAAAAAGGTATTTCAGAATCTTGCAGTTGAAGAGTCGAAACACAAACTAAGATTTGAACTCGAATACGATGAATTTGTAATGCGAGAGAACTAAAAAAAGCCGGGAGTAAAATCCCGGCTTTTTTATCGATTAGTTTAGTCTCTTGTTTTTATCGTACATCCAATTGCCCTTGTTACTGCGGGATCAGGAGTTTGATCGCGTTTCACGGCATGGATAGCATTTGCCAGAAAACGTTCTTCTACAGCATCTGCATCTCTGAAATTGTCATCAATTGCGCCAATGTAAGCTACTCTCAGATCATCTCCATCTCTTTCCAGGAGAAAAACATGAGGTGTACGTGTTGCTCCGAATTTTGGATAAACGGTTTGATCGGCATCAATAACATAATGGAATGGAAAATTCTTTTCTTCGGCTCTTATCTTCATATTTGAAAAAGAATCACGCGGTTCAGCAATTGTATCATTTGAATTAATGGCAATTACCGGAAAGCCCTGCGGAGCAAATTCATTATGCAGTTCAATCATTCTGTCCTCATAAGCTACCACATAGGGGCAGTGATTGCATGAGAAAATAATAATAAACCCTTCTGTGTCGGGGAAGTCAGCCATTGACACATAGGTTCCGTCAACATTCTTAAGACGAAAATCTTCCACCTTATCGCCATTATCATAGCCTTGTGCCATGGTTGCCACAGCAAATAGCATTAAACTAAATATTATTCCTGATTTTTTCATTTTTACAAAGGTTTTTGGTTTATAATCAATTTATTTTAAAAGAGGAACAATTATTTCCTCCAGTTCTTCAAAATTAAATTCCCGTTCGTAGAATTGCCTGAACTCACGGTTATAAATCAATGTAGCAGGTATTGCACCACTCCATGAATCGCTTACTTCCGGAATCCATCTATTCGAACGGGGATCATCAAGTAAAACTACCTGTGCTTTCATATTCATCCTTTCAATAAATGGAATAACCCGGTTCTCAATGTGGGAAGGGAAATCCAGACTAACGAACAACAACTTCACTTTCTCGGTTTTATATTTTCCATACAACTTCTCAAAATCGGGAATCTCTTTTACGCAAGGTGCGCACCATGTAGCCCAGAAATTGATCACATACAATGAGTCAGTATCTTTGTTAAGCCAGTGCTCAAATTCTTCGAAGGAATAAACGATAAAATCTCCGGACTTAGCTGCTTTAACATCCAGGAAAAAAAGACTTTTTATAGTAAAAAGCAGAATCAACAGAATCTTTATTTTCATAAAAAATTACTTTTTAACTTATATAAAAATAAAAAGATAATATACGAAATGAAAGATATTGATCACAAAATATCTGAACCAATATCAATTATCTTAAAAATTTAAACAGTTGAATAACATCAGAATCTACAAATGGTTTTAATGAAGAAAGATATTGTTATTTTTTAACAGCCTGCTTTTAAAGTAAAAAGGGCCATCTTCTCAATGGAGGATGGCCCAGTATGATTTTAAGCAAGTTATTTATTTTGCAAAGGCTACAGACCGTGTTTCACGGATCACCGTAATTTTTATTTGTCCGGGATAGGTCATTTCAGTTTGAATCTTTTTGGAGAGGTCGTAAGATATCTGTTCAGCTTCCTTATCGGAAATCTTATCGCTTCCTACAATAACTCTGAGTTCACGACCTGCCTGTATAGCATAGGTTTTAACAACACCAGGATAGGAAAGCGCCAGTTCTTCAAGGTCGTTAAGGCGTTTGATATAGGCCTCGACTACTTCACGGCGAGCACCGGGTCTTGCACCTGAAATGGCATCACATACCTGAATAATAGGAGAAATAAGATTATCCATCTCCACTTCTTCGTGGTGCGAACCAATGGCGTTGCATATTTCCGGTTTCTCTTTATATTTTTCTGCCAGTTTCATTCCAAGGATAGCATGTGGTAAGTCGGGTTCATTATCCGGCACTTTACCAATATCATGCAGCAGGGCGGCCCTTTTGGCCAGTTTGGGGTTTAATCCTAATTCTGAAGCCATTGTAGCTGCAAGATTTGCAACCTCCTTGGAGTGTTGCAACAAATTCTGCCCGTATGATGAACGGTATTTCATTTTACCTACCAAACGAATGAGTTCATGGTGCATACCATGAATACCCAGGTCAATGGTAGTGCGTTTACCGATTTCCATGATCTCCTGATCAACCTGTTTTTTGGTTTTCGCTACCACTTCTTCAATACGTGCAGGATGTATCCGGCCATCGGTAACCAGCTTATGAAGAGATAATCGGGCGATTTCACGCCTTACAGGATCAAAACCGCTAAGGATTATGGCTTCTGGAGTATCATCAACGATAATTTCGATACCGGTGGCTGCTTCAAGAGCCCTGATATTACGCCCTTCACGACCAATAACTCTTCCTTTAATTTCGTCATTTTCAATGGGAAATACAGAAACAGAATTCTCTATTGCCACTTCGGTGGCGGTACGCTGTATCGACTGCACAACAATTTTTCTTGCTTCTTTATTGGCAGTAAAACGGGCTTCTTCCATAATGTCCTTGATGTATGTCTGGGCATCAGATTGCGCTTCATCTTTTAGTGCCTCAATGAGCTGTGCCTTGGCTTCATCAGCTGACATTCCGCTGATTGATTCAAGTTGTTCGAGTTGCTGCTTGTAACTTCTGTCGAGATCAGACTGTTTTTTTGTTACAATTTCCAACTGCTGCCCCAGGTTTTCCTTAATAAGTGAAACTTCATTCTGTTTCCGTCCCAGCTCTTCCATTCTTTGAGAGAGTGCAGATTCTTTTTGCTTCAGGCGATTTTCACTTGCAGAGATCTGACTGTTTTTGTCAGAAACATATTTTTCATGTTCAGCCTTAAGCTGTAGAAATTTCTCCTTTGCCTGGAGTATTTTCTCCTTTTTAATTACTTCAGCTTCAGTCCGGGCATCTTTCAATATCTGCCGGCTTTTCTTTTCAAGAGCCCTTCGCAGGAAAGTTGCCGAAGCAGCAATGCCCAGGCCCAATGAAGCCAATGCAATGATTACTATAGTGAGTATATCCATTTTATTTTTATATTTTTTAAGAATTAATGATTAGTTAAAAAAAAAACCCGCAATTAATTCATAAGGTTTATATGAAACCCCAATTATACATGGATGAGGAGGCCGGAAAACATCAAACTTCCACTGATCGCCGAAGCGATTTTACCATGACGAATCATGGTAAATGAGGCCTGTTTTTAATTAACCGAGCTAATCCCCAAAGGTTTTTAATGTTGAGTTTCAAAAACGTGTATTGAATTAATGCGGGTATAGCAAAATATTTTTCAAAGAACGATTTTCACTTTTTAAGATAGTCATCCAGCATTTTTTCCATTTCCGCAAGCTTATCACCAAGCTCCTGCTGGTATTTATTTGATTCTTCAGATCTTACAACATCTACAGCAAATTGCAGCACAACCATGGCCAGCAGGTCCTGTTTATCTCTAAAGGCAAAATGGTTAGCATATTCCTTAATTTTTTCATTTATTAATTCTCCTGCCTTTCTGAATTCTATTTCTTCTGTTTCACTGTTGACCTTAAGCCTGTAAGGCCTGTCAGCAATTAAAACCGATATATGTTGTCCTTTCATCAATAATCAATTGCGGCTATCTGTTTAACAGTGCATAGCACTTTTCTATTTCCCGCAGTAGTTCGTTAATTTGATGACGGGCCTGTAAATTATCCTTACCCGTCAGAACTCTGGAAACTTTCAACTTATTGATCTGATCCTCAAGCTGATGAATTTTTGCAGTAAGTTGCCGGTTTTTATCTTCCAGCAAAGACCTTTCATTTTTCAAATCGTGGTTCTCTTCACTTAGCTGCTGATTGCGAAAGATCAGTTTTTTAATCTTGTTTTCAATCCCTTCAACAACCAAAGGCAAAATTTCCATTACTTTTCAGATATAAGCCTAGTTTCTTTTACAAAAGTAATATTTTTCCATGAAAGTAATAATAATTTTTGAATTTTGAAACTCTTCCACACAAACAATTTAACGATATATTTTAATAATTTATAATAATTTTTTATATTTATGTAAGTATTCGACAATACCCTTGATTTATCTATATTAAATCTTATGAAGGAGGAATTCATCAATTTTTTATGGAAGTATCGTCTGTTTAATACCACAGAGCTCATAACAACCACAGGATCAAAACTTCAGGTACTTGACCCGGGAACTCTGAATTTTGATTCGGGCCCTGATTTTTCAGCTGCCCGCATAAAACTTGACAATACAACCTGGGCAGGCAACATTGAGATACATACCAAAAGCAGCGACTGGTATAAACATGGTCACCAGGATGATGATGCCTACAATAACATTATCCTTCATGTGGTAATGCATCATGATAAAGATATTTCTGATAAAGCAGGTAATATAATACCGGTTTTTGAAGTACGGCGGTTCTTTGACAGTGCATTGTTAAGCAAGTATGAAAGGATAATCAGTTCAAAGACCTGGATACCCTGTGCCGCATTTCTGAACAATGCCGATCATATGATTGTAATGAACTGGCTTAGCAGATTGCTTATTGAACGTCTTGAAAACAAATCAGAAGAAATTCTAAAATTCCTGAAATATTTTGAAAATAACTGGGAACAAACCTTTTACTATTTTCTGGCTCGTAATTTCGGTTTTAAAGTAAATGCAAGTCCTTTTGCCCTTCTGGCACAGAAAACACCCTATCTTATTTTAGGAAGGCATAAAAATGATCTTACGCTCATTGAAGCTTTGCTTTTCGGGCAGGCCGGTTTTCTTTCACAGGAATACAAAGACGCTTATCCAAACATCTTAAAAAAAGAATATGAGTTTCTCAGGCATAAGTATAATTTGAGTCCGATAGACAAATCACTCTGGAAGTTTGGCAAATTACGTCCTTCCAACTTCCCCACACTACGCATTGCGCAATTTTCAAAACTTATCCATAAATCATCAGGTCTTTTCAGCAAATTGATAAATGCCGGTTCGATAAATGAGATAAAAGAATTATTTGATCTGCAATCCTCACCTTACTGGAAGAACCATTACCTGTTTGATAAATCATCTCCCACCCGTACAAAACAGATAGGTGATTCAGCGATCTATAATATTATTATCAATACCCTGGTGCCGATGAAGTTTGTTTATGGTTCTGAACATATGAAACCTGAAATAAAAGAACAGGCCATAAGTTTGCTTACTGGTTTACCGGCAGAAGAAAATGTAATAATAAAAAACTGGAAACAACTGGGAATTGTTCCTGCCAATGCCGGAGAAAGTCAGGCGCTGATTGAACTTAAAAAATACTATTGCACACCCAAAAAGTGTTTGAATTGTGCTATCGGGCTAAACCTTATCAGAAAAAATAATAATTCAGCAGGCACAAAAAGATGAACATGCATTTCATCGCTGAAAATCCTTTTATTCTGATTCTGTTTTGATTTCATAAGTTAGTGGAATTGCCTTTTTCAAAACAGCACTAACACCGCAGTATTTTTCCTTTGAAAGTTCAACTGCTTTTTCCAGCTTATCAAAAGGAAGATCTTTGCCTTTAAACGTGTAAGTTATGTGCATTGACAAAAATGCTTTTGGAACCTCATCTTCCATATCACCTTCCACTTTAATGTTGAGTCCTTTGATTTTTACCTTCATTTTCCCTAAAATAGAAACAACGTCCATTCCGGTACATCCGGCAAGAGCAAGAAGCATAAATGGCTTTGGTCTTGCTCCACGGTTTTTTCCGCCACTCTCCTGTGGACCATCTATAGTAATCTTATGTCCGTCAAGATCAGCTTCAAAAGCCAGTCCGTCTATCCAATCTGCTGTGATTTCTCTTTTCATGCTTTAAATTTTTTTTGTTATTACGCTTATAAATACTGATTATTTTATAGCAAGGAATGTAATACGGAATATAGAACCTTCTTCTGATGAGTTTATATCAATCTTTCCATTAATCTGATCATTCGCCAGAATTTCAACAAGTGGTAATCCACTGGTCATTAATGATGAAATATCAAAATTACCTGGCAAACCTTTACCATTATCACTGATATCAATTTCGTAATATCCTTTATCATAAGAATAACCAATATGGAGAATATGCTTTTTTTCTTTGTATTTTTTTAAATAATAATCAGAAAATCCATGCTGGAGAGCATTACTTATCAACTCATTTACTATAATACCCAAAGGAATAGCATAATCAACATCAAGAAACACATCAGATACATCCATTCTTAGTTCCACCTTACCATTTCGCTTATGCAGGGAAAACAAGTCGTTGGTTAAGGTTTTTAAAAAGCCGGCGAAATCTACATCGCTGTAATTAATAGAAAGATAAAGATTCTGATGAACGAGCAATAAACTTTTAACTCTTTGAGCTAACTCCCTGAATTTTTTTGAAGCAGCAGCAGGGATGTTTTTTTTATCCTGGGCATTTATAAGAGAAATAATAATATTCATGTTATTTTTAACACGATTGTGAATCTCATTGATAAGCACTTCCTTCTCGGCAATATCAGCTTTGATCTGCTCTTCAACGCGCATGCGTTCAGTCATTTTAATCTGCAACTCTTTGTAAGAATTGGCAAGCTCCCCTGTACGTTCTTTTACCCGGGTTTCAAGTACTTCACTAATGGCTCTCAGGTTTTTTTCGGCATGTTGTCGTATAAATATCTCTTTCTGAAGGTTCAGAGCTTCTCTGTTATCATGTCCATATATGATATAACCTTTCAAATCATTAAAACGATCTTTAATTGCCAGAAAATTCAAGCTGGTTTCAATATAATCTTTAGATGAATTCAATAAGGTTATCCCTATGGGACCAATATGTTGTTTCTCGTTTGATTTTAACAGATACCCTTTAAGTATTGCAGGGTTACTGGTAAATTTGAAAAGACTCATTCCTTCTATTTCAGACTCCTGAATACCCAGCAAATTACAAGTAAATGAATTTGACCTGATAATTCTGAATTCAAGATCTGTAAAAATCGTAATCTCCTTAATTTCTCTTACAATATGTTCTGAAATCAGATTATTTTCGTTCCCCAGCAAATGATATTTTGTGATAACAAATGCAACACCGGCCAACCAGGGAAGTGAAGAGAACTGTCCAATATTTGGTAATTCAGAAATATTCAAATTTGGAAGTATAATATCGAATGTAACGCCAAGAATAAAAAAAAGTAAAAGTGGATAAAACAAATATTTGAATTGTACTTTCTCATAATCATCACTAATCTTCAACCGCCATCTTATCAGAATATAAAGTGTAAAAAAAGTAACAACAGAAAGATACAAATAGTAAATAGGGTAGAAAATATTTGTACGTGATATTTCAAAACTCCATCCATATGAAGATTCTGTAATACTTTCAGCTTCCCATAAGCCCGTAAACCTGGCAAAAACAAATAACAATCCTGCGACAAGAAGAACACCGAATATAGTTTTATTTGTGTAATAATCAACCCAGCAGTTGCATATTTTCAGGTAAAACAGTACCAATGGAGCCGGGAATAAAATGTAACCTAATGATGCCACCATATCCCATTTTTCTGCCATTTGTGGACTTTCTGCAGAATACACAAAAATGTATCCAAAAGCCCATAAGGCAAAACAAATGGTTAAACCAAAGAATATTTGATTTATACGTGCTTCGATATTACGGGTTAAAACATAAATACCCAGTTGCAAAAACATTAAAAACACAACCACAGAAATCATTGAAAGAATATTCATATGTTAATTTCTAATTTTCAGGCATTTATATATTCATCAAAAGTAACTTTAATGTAAGTACCATGGTTTACGGTACTTTCTATTATTCCCCGCAAATGATCTTTAAGAAGTATATGAACCAATTTCAACCCTACATTTCCCGACCGTGCCGGATGAAATCCATCAGGCAAGCCGACCCCATTATCATTTACCACCAGCGAAACTTTCCTGTTCCGTTTAAAAAACTCAATCCTGATAACAGACTTTTCATCTGAATCTACACCATCAACGAAAGCATATTTCATGGAGTTGATTAAAAGCTCATTAAATATTATTCCCAAAGGAATGGCCTGATTAATGTCAAGATATTCATCGGAAATATTCAATTTAAAAACAATTTCAGATTTACTTCCGTAATTGCTATATAGCTCCCCAATAGTCTTTTTCAGGTAAGGTGCAAAAGCAATCCTAGACAGGTTGGGTGATGAATAAAAATCCTCATGAATGCGTGATATATATCTTACTTTCTCGGCAATATCACGCAATTTGTCTGAAGTTTGACTATCAATTACTGGATGACTGCAAAGCATATTTATCAGAGAAATGACCATTTGAATGTTGTTTTTAACCCGGTGGTGCACTTCCTGAACCAATTCAATTTTTTGTTCCAGATCAGACTTGATCTGCTGTTCGGCTCTTCTTCTCTCAACAACTTCCTGTTCAAGCCTTTGGTTGGCTTCCTGAAGTTCGTAGGTTCTTTTTTTTACCAAAAACTCAAGCTCTTTTCGGATCTGATACAAATTTTTTTCTGTTCTCACCCTCTCAGTAACCTCTTCCTTTAATTGTAACTTTTGCCTGTAATTGGTGCAAACAAGGGTATAGCCAATCAGTCTTTTGTTGGGATCATCAACTTTAATAATACTCATTAAAACAGGAATATTCTGATTGTCCCTGTTTATCAGATCCATCCTCATCAGGGAAGAATTGGTACGTTTTCCCATTCTACGTATATTCTCAAGAATCTTGTCGAAATTAGAAAAAATATATGCAGGATCCTTTTTCTGCAGATCGTAGTTGTTAAATTTCAAATGATTCAAAGTATATTGATTGGCTGATAGTATCTTACCATCTTTATCGAGAAAAAACACGAACTCTTTAACATGTCTGAATATCAGATTGTAAATCATTTCAGGTGCTATTTCCTGTGTGGGTCTGAACATCAACGTGACAAACATGCCTCCTACCAGAAAAAGAGCATTAACAGGTGCGATTGCCGGAATAATATCGGTTTGAATTACGGGCAGAACCAGGTTGGTGATGAAGGATAATATAAAAAATACTGTTAGAGAAAGTAACATTATATTGGCCTGTATCTTTTGCCTCCTGGTTTCAACTGAATAATACCAGCCAATAAGCAGAAAATACATGGTTAACACACTAGCCATCAGATATATTACAAAAATCATATATTCGAATGTATGCTCATAAGGAGTATAAAACCAGTTTCCGTTATCCCTGTAAAATAATTTTACTGATTCAAGATCAGTAAATACAGTATAAAGAGAAAAAATGGCGATGGGTAATAAAAAAAAGTACGTGATCGATTTTATTACACCTGATTTGTTCTGTGTGAGCATAATAGTGAACCAGACAGACACAACCGGGAAAAACACCCAACCCGGAGAAGCAATTCTATCATATAAGTAAACTTCTTCAAGGGTTTCTGCACCAAAAAACATATAGTAGCTTATGGCGTAAAGCCCAAACAGGAAAGAGAGCAGAGAAAAAACCCAATGCAGTTTACTCCTGATGTTTTTGTAGAGCACAATAACTCCAGCCTCTATGAATAGGATAAAAGAAATGAAAGAAAGTAAAGCAAAAATATTCATTCAAAAAGAGGTATTTCAGTATAGAATAGATTCCTGTCTCAATCAAAAGAATGACTTAAGGATTTGGCTGGTATCCTTTCATAAAAGATTTTAAAAAGTCAAAATAATCATCCATTACTATCAAATATCTGACTTTTTTTTCAAACATCGATACTTTTTTTTTAAGTTTTGAAATAATGGCTACATTTCAAAAAATCAGAGGATTACTCTTTTCATCTTAAATATTTTAAACCATTCTATACTGATATTACAA
Source organism: uncultured Bacteroidales bacterium (assembly GCA_964465275.1). Taxonomy (GTDB): domain Bacteria; phylum Bacteroidota; class Bacteroidia; order Bacteroidales; family UBA7960; genus SKVR01. Next base: position 21,247 of record CAYXIT010000047.1, read on the forward strand.
TAAAAGAGACCGTCTCAAGAATAGTCTTTGGTTGATGAGCCTGTCGAAAAGCTTTCTGAATATAATTCAGTTAACAAATTTAACAGGCTCAGCGTCCGGTTTACATAGGGCTCCTGAGACAGCCTCCTTAGGATATTATTCAATCAAATAATAAACAATTATTCCTGATCGGTCAGAAACCTTTCGGCTTCCATAGCGGCCATACAGCCAGTGCCGGCTGCAGTAACCGCCTGACGATACACATGATCCTGCACATCACCACAGGCAAAAACACCAGGTACTTCAGTAGCAGTAGAATCTGGCCTGGTGATCAGGTAGCCATTTTCATCCATTTTCAGTTGGCCTTTGAAAATTTCAGAATTGGGTTTATGGCCAATTGCCACGAAAAATCCTTCAACATCCAGGCGTTTCTCTTCGCCGGTTTGGGTGTTTTCAAGAATTACGCCGTTTACAGTTTTTTCACCCACAATTTCTTTAGGGATATGGTTCCAAACAATCTCAATATTTTTCGCTTTCATTACCCTGTGCTGCATAGCCTTGGAAGCACGCAGTTCATCACGACGGTGAATAAGATATACTTTCTCACAAAGATTGGAAAGGTAAGAAGCCTCTTCGCAGGCGGTATCGCCACCACCCACTACTGCAACGGTTTGACCTTTGTAAAAAAAGCCGTCGCAGGTAGCGCAAGCTGAAACACCAAACCCGTTGAATTTCTTTTCAGACTCCAGCCCCAGCCATTTAGCCGTTGCTCCGGTGGCAATAATAAGCGTTTCTGCCAAAACTTCATTCTTTTCATCAATGGTAACCTTGAATGGTCTTTTACTAAGATCTACCGAGGTGGCAATCCCCCAGCGCACATCGGTACCAAAACGTTCAGCCTGTTTCTGAAATTCAACCATCATTTCTGGTCCTGTTATCCCATCAGGATAACCCGGATAGTTTTCCACGTCAGTGGTAATGGTAAGCTGGCCGCCTGGCTGCAATCCCTGGTACATAACAGGGTGTAAATCGGCCCTGGCAGCATATATGGCTGCAGTGTAACCGGCAGGCCCCGAACCAATGATCAAACACTTAATCTTTTCAATACTTTCGTTCATAACTGTTATATAAAATGTGTTTTTCTTATAAATTTTTGCACAAAATTACTGCTTTTGAACTCAATTCAAAAGAAAATTACAAAACACATATTGTTATGTATATATGTTTATTTTAAACTTTATTAAAAGGGTCTGATTTATGATAATTAAGTTTCATATCGGCAAGAGCAATTGCAGTAATAGCTTCAATTACAACAGGTACACGAAGAGCAATGCAGGCATCATGACGGCCTTTTACTTCCAGGGTTTCTACTTTTTGTGTTTCGATACTCCAGGTTTTTTGCTGCATACCAATGCTGGAAGTAGGTTTTACTGCCACGCGGAATACCATATCGTTTCCGTTGGTGAGTCCCCCGGTAATTCCACCGGCATTATTGGTGGCAGTTTTACCGGTTTCATCCATAATAGGGTCGTTATGTTCGCTTCCTTTCATGGAAGCAGCTTTAAATCCGGAACCAAATTCTATTCCTTTGATGGCGGGTACGGCAAAAGCCAGATGGCTGATAACCGATTCCACTGAATTAAAAAACGGTTCACCCCAGCCCAGTGGAATATTTTTTGCCTTGCATTGCACCAGTCCACCCACCGAATCGCCCGCAGCAAGGGCATCTTCCACTGCTTTTTCAATATCCGGATTACCACCGGCGGCAATCAGTCTGGCATTTATTCCCACAGGCTCAATAACTTTTTTCGCCACTACCCCTGCTGCCACGAGGGCCAGAGTAAGGCGACCGGAGAAATGTCCTCCACCACGGTGGTCATTGAAACCACCAAAGCGCTTCCACGCAACAAAATCCGAATGTCCGGGACGTGGTGTTTTTACAAGGTTATCGTAATCGGCGGAACGTATATTTTTATTGCGGAACAGGATGGTCATAGGCGCACCCGTGGTATGCCCACGAAACAATCCGGAAACGATTTCCGGGCTGTCATCTTCCTTTCTGGGAGTTGTGCCCTTTGCACCCGGTTTGCGGCGCTCAAGGTCATGGG
>CAYXIT010000048.1:0-1681 GCA_964465275.1 uncultured Bacteroidales bacterium
GTGGAGTGTGGGGAATAATGTGGGGAACCGATTTTTCAAGGAAAGAAAAAAGGCACTCACAATTCCTTGTAAGTGCCTGATTTCTTTAAGTGGTAGCGGGGACCGGATTCGAACCGATGACCTTCGGGTTATGAGCCCGACGAGCTACCACTGCTCCACCCCGCAATATATTTTGAAAGCTGTATGCTTTGTTATCTTAAGAACGATGCAAAACCTAAAATGGATTCCGTTTTGCAGGTGCAAAGATACAACAATTTTTATCACTCACAAACTATGATCTGGCAAATTGAATTTAAAATCGTAATTTTGTAATCCTTTCGGTATTATCCACTTATAGATCAATAATTTGAGTAAACGGTAAAAACAAATTTTCATGCATAAATCCGGTTTCGTAAATATTTTAGGCAAGCCCAATGTGGGCAAATCCACTTTGATGAATGCCCTGCTGGGTGAGAAACTTTCCATCATAACCCCCAAGGCACAAACCACCCGCCACCGCATACTGGGCATTGCCAATGACGATGACTACCAGATCGTGTTTTCCGACACCCCGGGAATTATCAAACCGGGCTACAAGCTGCAGGAACACATGATGAGTTTTGTGCAATCGGCCATGGAAGATGCCGATCTTTTTATCCTGGTAACGGAAGTGGATGATGATTTCAAAGACGAGAAAACGCTGAACAAGCTTCAGAAGACCGATATTCCCGTAATGCTGCTGATCAATAAGATCGACCTGGCCAATCAGGACCAGGTGACAGCCAAGTGCGAACAGTGGAAACGTGATTTTCCATCGTTTATGGTGCTTCCCATATCAGCCTTGAACAACTTCAACCTCGACCAGGTGATGAATAAGATCCTGGAGATCATCCCTGAGAATCCGCCCTACTTTCCCAAAGACGAACTTACCGACCGGCCCCTGCGCTTTTTCATTGCTGAAATGATCAGGGAAAAAATTTTACTGAACTACCAGAAGGAGATCCCCTATTCAGTGGAAGTAGCAGTGGAAGAGTACAAGGAAGAAGAGAAACTGGTGCGCATCCGTTGCGTTATTTTCGTGGCACGCGATTCGCAAAAGGGAATCATCATCGGGCACAAAGGCAGTGCACTCAAGCGTATCGGCACCCAGGCCCGTAAAGACATTGAAGAGTTTATCGGAAAGCAGGTTTTCATAGATCTGCACGTGAAAGTGAGCAAAAACTGGCGGGATAATGATTTGCAGCTGGGGAGGTTTGGGTACAGGTGATCAGTGATCAGTGACTAGGGACTAGTGATTAATGGGATTTTTTACTGCAGAGACGCCAGGACGCGGTGGACGCAGAGAATTTGGGAATTCTTAATTTCTTACTTTCTTACTTTCTTAATTTCCCAATAACTTAATAACCCGCTAACATCCCCCTTGCCCCCTTAAAAGGGGGAATTGGCCGGTATTTGATTCATACTTTTGCTATGATTATCTGCTTCGGTCTTCCGTCTCCCGACTTCGGTCTTCGGTCTTTAATCTCTCAACTTTCTTTCATACTCATTTGAATCCGCTTCCTCCCCACATCCACATCCATAATGGTAACCAATACTTTTTGATTGAGTTTTACTACTTCTGACGGATTACTGATGAACCGGTCGGCCATCTGGCTGATGTGCACGAGTCCGTCCTGGTGGGCACCCACATCCACAAAAGCGC
>CAYXIT010000048.1:1728-11908 GCA_964465275.1 uncultured Bacteroidales bacterium
TGCCGTTTCGGTTTTGTACTTTTCCAGCACGATCTGTTTGCGAAGTTCTTCTTTCTTCATCAGGTCGGCCACACCCACCCCCAGGTCTTTGGCCATGGCATCCACGATGTAATAACTCTCGGGGTGCACAGCACTTTTGTCGAGAGGGTTTTTGCTCTGGCTCACCCGCAAAAAGCCGGCAGCCTGTTCAAAGGCTTTGGCGCCAAAGCGCGGCACTTTTTTAAGGGCATTTCGTGATGCAAAGGGCCCGTTTTCGTTTCGGAATTCCACAATGTTTTTAGCAAGAACAGGACCCAAACCTGAAACATAGGTAAGCAGTTCCTTGCTGGCGGTATTTAATTCCACCCCTACGGCATTCACTGCACTCACCACCACATCATCCAGACTGTTTTTCAGCAGTTTCTGATCCACATCGTGCTGGTATTGTCCCACCCCGATTGATTTGGGATCGATCTTAACCAGCTCAGCCAGCGGATCGGCCAGGCGACGACCAATACTAACTGCACCCCTCACGGTAACATCATACTCCGGAAATTCTTCCCTGGCCACTGCAGATGCAGAATACACCGAAGCACCGCTTTCATTGACCATAACAGCCATGATATCTTTCGGGAAACGGATACTGCGCACCAGCGATTCTGTCTCGCGACCGCCGGTACCATTACCTATGGATATGGCTTCAATATCGTAGGCATTTACCAGGCTCTGGATCTTGGCAGCGGATTCTTTTCGTTTGTTGTGCGGCGCATGTGGATAAATATTTTCATTGTGCAGCAGTTTTCCCTGCCTGTCGAGGCACACCACCTTGCACCCCGTGCGCAGGCCCGGATCGATGGCCAGTATGTTTTTTTGCCCCAGAGGCGGTGCAAGCAATAACTGACGCAGATTGTCAGCAAATACCCTGATGGCTTCCTCATCGGCTTTCAGTTTAAACAGCTGCCGCATCTCTGTTTCCATAGAGGGTGCCATCAACCGTTTGTAGCTGTCTCTTAGAGCCATCTCTACCTGCTCCGAAGCCTGGTTGTTTGCTTTTACAAACATATCTTTGAGTATTTCAAGGGCTTCCTCCTCGTCAGGTTGTATACTTACCTTCAGAAATCCTTCATTTTCGCCACGGAACATGGCCAGTATACGATGCGACGGCGCTTTCGGAGCCGGCTCAGTCCAGTCGAACCAGCTTTCATATTTCTCACCTTCCTTCTCTTTTCCCTTGGCCACCTTGCAGGTTAAAATGCTTTTGCGCTCATTGAGCCGGCGTATCTTCTGCCTGGCACGGGCATCTTCGTTGATCCATTCGGCAATAATATCGCGGGCACCGGCCAGGGCAGCCTCCAAATCCGGCACATCTTTCTCATCATCAACAAACTCCAGTGCTTTTTCTTCCACGTCTGTCGGATTCTGGGCGGACAGGATCTTTGCCAGCGGTTCCAGTCCGCGTGCAATGGCCATAGTGGCGCGGGTTTTTCTTTTGGGACGGTAAGGCAGGTACAAATCTTCCAGTACAGCCATGGTGGCGGCGTCATTAATCTGCTTCTCCAGCTCAGGAGTAAGTTTATCCTGTTCGCGTATGCTGTTCAGAATAGCTTTGCGTCTTTTGTCAAGCTCTTCCAACTGCTGCAGGCGATCACGAATCACAGCAATTTGTGTTTCATCGAGCGAACCGGTCATTTCTTTTCTATATCGCGAAATAAACGGGATGGTAGCTCCCTGTGCCAGTAATTCAGCCGTTTTGTTTACCTGCCAGGCTTGTAAACCTGTTTCGGAAGTTAAAATATCAGTATACTTTTCCATATCCTTGTATTTGCAAAATGGGACGCAAACCTAAGTATTTTTTTGGTTCAGAAAAAATATATCTTCAACCATCACCTTTATTACAATCATACAAAAATTATTTTCCTATTTACATACAACTTTCTTATATTTGACTTGTTTACAATGCATAAAAGCGCTATAAGTGACAAAAAAAGTATTAATAATCGGCAGCGGACTCGGCGGGTTAACCACGGCATTGCGTCTTGCACGCAGGGGGTATAAGGTAGAAATGGTTGAAAAGGCCAGTAAGCCCGGCGGCAGGCTCAACCAGATCAAAAAAGATGGGTTTACTTTTGATATGGGCCCTACTTTTTTCAGTATGACCTACGAGTTTGATGATTTTGTGAAGGATGCCGGCATCACCATGCCGTTTACCTTTAAGGAGCTTGATACGCTTTATGTAGTAAGTTTCAGGGGATCAGATAAGAAGTATTTCATCCATAAAGACCTTAATCTTTTAGCCAAAGAGTTTGAAAAGATTGAGCCCGATTTTAAACGTAAGATGGGAAACTTTCTGCGTTCGGGGGGCAAATTCTTTCATGATGTGGAATATAAGATATTGAAGCGCAATTATGATAATCTTTTCGATTATCTGCTTGCCATGGCTACCGTTCCGCCCAAGTACCTTCCCAAAATGTGGAGATCGGTCTGGGGTGAACTGGATCAGCATTTTGATTCGCGCGAAGTGAAAGAGATCTTTTCACTGGTGGCTTTTTTCCTGGGAGCAACACCCTATGATACTCCTGCCATTTATACGCTCCTTTCTTACACTGAGCTGGTGCATGACGGATACCATAATGTGGAAGGGGGCATGTATAAAATTGTTGAAGGTCTTGTAAATGAAATGAAGAAAAAGGATATCAACATTCATCTCAATACAGAAATTGTTGATTTTACCGAAGAAAAGGGCCGGCTCAAATCTTTCACCGATCAGAACGGAAAAGAATGGACTGCTGATGTGTATGTGGTAAACAGCGATGCTGCATTTTTCAGGGGCAAGGTTTTTAAACGTCCTGCTTTCTCAGAAGAAAAACTGGACAACATGCGCTGGACCCTTGCACCATTTACACTTTACCTGGGCATTGACCGTAAGATTGATGAAGTACCGCTGCACAATTATTACCTGGGCGACAATTTTGAAGAGTATTCAAAAAAAGTTTTCAAGAATTCCATCACCTTTGAAAAGCCTTATTACTATGTAAATGTGGTTTCGCGGAGCGACCCGTCAAGTGCTCCCGAAGGGATGGAAGCTTTATTTGTGCTTTGCCCTGTGCCCGATCTGCGGTTTAAACCCGACTGGTCAGACAGGGACAGGATTGCCGGAAACATCATCAGCGATCTTTCAAAGCGTATGAAGATTGACCTGAAAAAACATATTGTTTCACAAACCATTATGACACCTGTTGAATGGGGTGAGGCATTTAACCTTTATAAAGGAAGCGGCCTGGGACTGGGGCACGACCTGAATCAGATCGGGAGTTTCAGGCCCAAAAATTTTGATGAAAAATTCCCGAATGTGTTTTACGTAGGAGCGAGTACCCTGCCCGGTACAGGCCTGCCCATGGCGGTAATAAGCTCACAACTGGTTGTTGAACGAATCATGAAAAAATATGGACTTTTACACGCGTAATGCATTGGAATGCAGCAAACGCACCACATTAAACTATTCCACATCCTTTTCCATGGGGGTCTGGATGCTGAAAAAGAGATTCAGACCTGCCATTTATGCCATTTATGGCTTTGTACGTTTTGCCGATGAAATTGTGGACACCTTCCACGATCAGGACAAAAAAAAGTTGCTGATCCGTTTTACGGAAGACACCTATGATGCCATTGAAAGGGGTTTCAGCACCAATCCCATACTGCACAGCTTTCAATGGGCTGTAAACGAGTATAAAATTGAACGTGAGCACATTGAAGCATTCCTTTACAGCATGGAGCTTGACCTTTACAAGGACCGCTACAACCGCGAGGAATACCACCGTTACATTTACGGTTCGGCCGAAGTGATCGGTCTTATGTGTCTGAGGGTTTTTTATCATGGTGATGATGACGGTTATAAAAGGCTGATCCATCCTGCACGCAAACTGGGTGAAGCTTTCCAGAAGGTAAACTTTTTACGTGATATGCTTTCTGATTATCATGACAGGGGAAGAGTATATTTTCCGGAAGTGGATTTTGATAACTTTGATGTAAGCATGAAAAAGGATATTGAGGAAGAGATCGATCAGGATTTCAGGGAAGCCTATATGGGAATAAAACTGTTGAGAAAAGATGTTCGCCTGGGAGTGTTTCTTGCCTACAGCTATTACCTGAAGCTCCTGGAGAAGATACGTGGAGCAGAACCCGACGCCCTGATGGAAAAACGCTTCCGGATTCCCAATGCACGAAAATTTGCACTCCTGGTAAGATGTTACCTGCAAAATGAATTTAATTTGGTATAACCGGAAAAAAACTGAAATTTGAAAAAGTCGGCAGTTATAGGTTCAGGTATCGGTGGCTTGGGCAGCGCTTTGCGTTTGGCAGCAAAAGGATACGATGTAACGGTATATGAGCAGGCAGCTATCCCCGGAGGTAAAATATCGCAGATCAGGGATAAAGGCTTTCGCTTTGATACAGGTCCTTCCCTTTTTACCCTGCCCAACCAGGTTGATGAGCTTTTTGAGCTTTTCGACGAAAAACCCGAAGATCATTTCAGATATAATAAGCTGGATACATCCTGTAAATACTTCTGGGATGATGGCACTGTTTTAAATGCCTGGCAGGAAACAGAAAGTTTTGCCAGAGAGATTGAAGAGGTAACCGGAGTGCCCAAAAAGAGCATTGAAGGTTTTTTGAAGAAAAGCCGCAAGCTTTACGATGTAACCGCCGATATTTTTATGTTCAACTCTTTGCACAAGTTGAAGAATTTCACCACTCCAAAATTCAGAAAATCGCTTTTACAAATACATGAACTGGATGCTTTTACCAGCATGCACAATAAAAATGCCCAATGGTTTTCGCATCCACGTATCGTTCAGTTTTTCGACCGTTATGCTACCTACAATGGTTCTGATCCCTATCAAACACCCGCCACACTGAACATTATTGCACATCTTGAGCATAATATCGGAGCCTTTTTCCCCGAAAAGGGTATGTACAGTATAATTGAATCATTGGTGAAACTGGCAGAACGAAAAGGAGTAAAATTTCTGTATAACGAACCTGTTCAGGAAATCATTATTGAAAACAAAAGGATTTCGGCTATCAGGGCAAATAATAAAATTGAGAAATATGACCTTGTGGTGAGCGATGTGGATGTGGATACTCTTTACCGCAACTTAATGCCCGGCCATAAGCCTCCTTCATCTCCAATGAAAACCCAACGCTCTACATCAGCACTGATTTTCTACTGGGGCATTAATAAAACATTTCCTGAGCTGGAAGTACATAATATCCTGTTTTCCAATGACTATCGTAAAGAGTTCAGGCATTTGTTCGAGAGCCGCACCATCAGTTCCGATCCTACTGTTTATCTTTTTATCAGTTCAAAGGTGGTTGAAGGAGATGCCCCTGAAGGAAGCGAAAACTGGTATGTAATGATCAATGTACCGGAAAATACCGGGCAGGACTGGGACAGAATGATCGCTGAAGCCCGCCGCAACATCATTAAAAGGATCAACCATGTGCTTAATATGGATATAGAAAAGCATATACAATTTGAACACATGGCAGACCCCAGAACCATTGAAGAAAAAACAGGGTCCTTTGGGGGCTCACTATACGGGCCAAGCTCCAACAACCGTTTTGCTGCTTTTTTACGGCATCCGAATTTCAGAAGAAAATACAAAAATTTGTTTTTTACGGGTGGCAGTGTACACCCTGGTGGAGGCATTCCTTTATGCCTGGCTTCAGCAAAAATTGTAGGGCAGGAAATACCCGAAGTATAATTATTCCTTTAAGGTTTTCTTTTCCCTTACCACGGGGCTCCATTTTCTAAGACATTTTTGCAATACTTCGGTTGTAACAGGCTTGGTAAGATAATCATCCATACCTCTTGAGATATAATATTCAGCATCGCCTTCCATGGCTTTGGCACTGAGGCCAATAATCAGGGGCAGTTCTACGCTGTTGTGCATTCTCCTTATTTCTTCAGATGCTCTCATTCCATCCATAACCGGCATCTGAATATCCATAAAAACGAAGTCATGTTTACCGGGGTTTACTTTTTCCAGGGCATCTTTTCCGTTGTTTGCCAGATCAACATTACAGCCAATCTCAGATAACATCAGAGAAATTACCATTTGATTGGTTACTTTATCTTCAACAAGTAAAACATTGAAATCAAATTTATCACCACCGGATAATTCTTTTTTCTCAATTGAGTCAACAGACATTACTTTTCCTGGTTTTTTAGGGCATTTAACAATAAGGCTAAACACACTCCCTTTGCCCGGTTCACTTTCCACTTCAATAGATGCATTCATGAGTTGGGCCAGCTTATCGGAAATGGAAAGTCCAAGCCCGGTACCTTCATAGTTTCTTGTATCGGAATTATCAAGCTGAGAAAACATGCTGAAAAGATTTTTCCTGTCGCTTTCCCGGATGCCGATACCGGTATCAGTTACACTTATTTTAAGAGTGATGGAATTTTTATCTTCTTCCTGTTTATCATAAGAAAGCTTCACATAACCCTCAGATGTGAATTTAATGGCATTGGAAAGCAGGTTGGATATGATCTGGCCTATCCGGTTCTCATCGGCAAATACTTTTTCAGGCAGGTCATCATCAAAATAAAAAACAAAATCAAGGCCTTTCTGTTCTGCAATGGCATGATATAAGCTATATAATGTATTTCCGGAATCCCGTAAATTGAAATGAGCAGGTTTAATCATCATTTTTCCTGCTTCAATTTTTGATAAATCGAGAATATCATTTACAATCTGATGCAAACCGTCGGATGATTTCCTTATAGTTTCAACATAAAACTTTTGCTGGTCATTAAGAGATGTGCGCATTAACAGATCTATCATGCCCAGGATCCCTGTCATGGGAGAGCGAATTTCATGGCTCATATTGGCCAGAAACTGTTGTTTGATATCAGCTACTTTGGCAGATATTTCGATCTTTTTGTTGAGTTCTGCATTTTCCACTTCGTTTGTAATATCCCAGCAACAACCAACCAGCCGGGAAGGCTCATCATGTTCATCAAAATACACACTTGCAAATAAGCGTATATGTCTTATTTTTTCATCGGGATGCATAATTCTGTAAACAGTCTGAAAGTTCTCACTCTCTGGTAGTTCACGGTTGAAGATAAAGTTCAGCTTTTCTTTATCTTCCTCCAGCACTATTGCTTCCCACTCATCCATAGGATTAATTATAGCCTGCTTGCCAATATTATGCAGCGTAAACATTTCCGATTCCCATACCAGTTTTCGGGTTCTCAGGTTAAAATCCCATATACCGATAGATGCAGAACTTGTCGCAAGCAATAACCGTTCAGACAGTTGCTGCAAGCGTTTCTCATAATGCTTTCTTTTAGATATATCCTGGTAAATACCGAATACTCCCAATTGCGATTCGTTCAATGTAACCATTTTGCCCTGTATCTGAACATCAATGAGGTTGCCTGATTTATCCTTACGCATTGTTTCGGTACTCACGTACTCCCCTTCTGCCACTACCCGTGAAAGATATTCACCTTCTTTATGCCTGTTATCAGGTACAATTAATTCATTCAGTCTGGCATTCAGGCACTCGCGCTTTGTATATCCGAACATTTTTAAGAACTGATCATTTACCTGCTGAATCCGGTCATTAGTATCTAATATTGCAATAGCCAGGGGGGCCTGTTCGATCAGGCTTTGGAAAAAGGTCTCCTGGATTTTCAACTGCTTTTCCGCAATTTTTTGCCGGGTAATATCCTGGGTGATACCACAAATGGCCAGTACTTCATTTTTGTTATTTGAAACGAGAAATCCCCTCACTTTGCCCCAGCGTATACTACCATCTTCGTGTATAAACTTAACATCAAGATCAATGAGTATTGATCGCGGATCTTTTCCCTGATTCAATTGTCTGATAACAGACTTTTTCAGGATATTGATCTCTTCTAAACTTTCTTTATGAATGATATCGTTGAAGTTTTGCCTGAGGAACTCCCCCGGCTCATACCCAAGAAACCAGGTAATAGAATCACTAACAAAAAGATATTTTTTAAAATCAAGACTGAGCTCCCAGACCACATCATTGATGTTTTCTGTTACCATTTGATATTTGCTTCGAATTTGAAGAAGTTCAAACTCTGCAGTTTTTCGGGCAGCGCGGTTCTCATATTCACGGAGAGCACTAAGGGAAAATTCTGGTAAAAAAGTAAATAGTTCAGGGCTTTTTACAAGAAAATTATACGCCCCCTTTTTTAACAGCTTGTTTTTTAATCTTGCATTTTTTTTATCGGACAAAAAGATGACAGGGATTTTGTTTTCTGAACCGCTAATCAATAAAATACTTTTGCTTATCTCTTCGGAAAAGTGTGTGTTACAAATTATTAAATCAATATTTCTCTTTTTTGACTTATTGAGAAGTTCTTCTGCTGAATAATATACTTTTATATCAAAAGATTCTTTATAACCTTTAAAGGCAGAATCAATCAGATTAGCATGCTCCTTATTGTTTTCAATGATGATTATACTTTTGGTCAACATAGCCCTGATCTCATAATCCCCTGTTAATTTGACATGCGATGTGTCCGGAGTTTGGGGTTAATATTCTGAAATACGTATTCGGTTGTCTTGAAGAAAACAACAGATAAAACTATGCAATTTACATGAATTAATTTTCAGTGTTTAACGTAAAACAGAATAAAGTACCCGAATTATAACCATCTGATTCAACCCATATTTTTCCTTTATGACTTTCTGTAATATGTTTCACAAGTGATAATCCTACTCCGGTGCCTGAGCTACTGTTATCAAGCTTGTTAAATAGTCCGAAAATCTTTTCGTGATAGACTTTTGATATTCCGATCCCATTATCTCTGACACAAAAAATATCCAACCCGTTTCGATTTACAGAAAATACTTCAACCAAGGGTATTTCATCTGTGTTTGAGAATTTAACCGCATTCTCAATAAGATTTTGAAATATTTCACGTATTCGCGATTTATCGGCAAATACTTCGGGCATGTTTTCCTGAATTATAACCTTACATTTTTTTTCATTGATAAGAGCAAACAACAGTTCTTTCGCTTCTTCGGCAACAGAGGTCATTGAAAACTTTTCGTATGGATTAATGGTTCGTCCGATGCGCGATAATTGCAAAAGATCTTCCAGCAATTGGTGCATTTTATCGGTGGCATTTTCAATGCGCATTATACTTTCATCAACTTCAACTTTATTATCCTCAGCAATATCCTCGCGAAGCAAACCAAGAAATCCTTTTATTGTGACCAGCGGGCTGCGCAGGTCATGAGAAACGGTATAAGAGAACCTTTCAAGTTCAGCGTTTACACGTTTTAACTCACTAACCTGGTCTTTAATTAACTCTTCTGCCCTCACCCTTTCTGATATATCAATAATAAAACCTTCAATATACTTCAACCTGTCACTGCTGCTATAAACTCCATGTGCCTGTTCCCATACCCATTTTACTTCACCTGAACGTGTAATTATCCGGTATTGAATTTCGTATTTTCCTTTCCTGTCAATGGCTTCTTGAACAGATTGCCTGACATAATCTCTGTCTTCAGGATGAATAATACTTTCATAGGAAATAAAATTATTATGCATCAGTTCAGATGGCTTATACCCTGTAAACTTTTCAACACCCATACTTACAAACAGCATGGTCCAGTTTTCATCATTACGGCAGCGGTAAGCCATACCAGGCAGGTTACTCACCAGGGTAGCGTTAATGCGCTCTGATTCCTGCAGTGAAACCTGCATACGGTGTTTATCATCAATATCAATAAAAGAAAAAAAGAATTTTTGTTTTCCTGCTTCCTGAAAACTAATGGCATGGTATTGCGCCCTGAAAATATCTCCTTGTATCCGGATAAAATCAGCTTCCCCCAAAACTGGCTTATATTGTGAAAGCGTTTCAATCTCTGATATAATCTGGCCAAGCGAGTTTTGTGCAATAATATCAAGCAACTGAAATATTCCGGGGTTTTTACAGTCAAGACCCAGTATCTTACAGGCAGACTTGTTTACCTGGATAACCCTTAAATGCTCATCAAGAATTACAGCAGCATACGGAGAGTAGTTGAAAATGTTATGGAATCTTTGCTCGCCCTCTTTGGCATTTTTAAATGCCAGAACCTGTTCGGTAATGTCGTTTATAATAACAAGCCGGCTTTTCCTGTTTTTCATAACAGGTAAACTATGG
>CAYXIT010000048.1:11920-19477 GCA_964465275.1 uncultured Bacteroidales bacterium
CTGTATTGAAGGTACTTCCATCCTTTCTTCTGTGGAGCCAGCCGCTGCTTCTCTGGTATTCAGGCAGCGGACCAGACAAATGTTCCATGAATGCCGGGATCTCTGAAGAAGGCCGTAAATCGGTAATACTCATGTTCAGCATTTCTTCTTCTGAGTAACCGTACTGCAAACAGGCCGCCTTATTAACTTCCATAATTTGCAGATCCTGCAGGTCATAAACCAGCATTGCATGCGGGTTATTGTCAAAAAGATAACCGTATCGGCGCGAACTGTATTTGTATTTTTCTTCTAATTGTTTCTTCTCACTAATGTCATGTAAAAAGCCGATAAAACCTTTAAAGTTACCCGATTTATCAAACTGAGGGATACACGAATTGAACATCCAGCGATACTCTTTATTTTTATCAGTTATCCTGTACTCCAGTGTAAAAGCCTTCTTTTCAATTAATCCCTTTGAAAATTTATCAAAACAAAAAGGTTTATCGTCTCGATGGATTACCTCAACCCATTCAATCGGAGTTTTTCCTGTGGGTGAAAACCCGGTAAGCTGAAACCATTGTCTGTTACCATAAATAAAATGGCCTTGCCTGTCACATTGCCACATAGGTTGATGGAGCCTGTCGAAAAGATCCTGCTGAAGTTCTTCATTTTCAAGAATACTGATTTTAGCCTTACGCAGATCAGCTACAATAAAAGAAACCACAAGGTAAATAAGAATTCCGCTTCCAATCACATAACCCCAACCTTTGTATGTTTGAAGCCTTGTAATGGTTTCGGGGTCAGTAAAAAGAAATGCTACCAGTGTATCAGAAAACAAAATCCAAAGACTTCCCAAAAAAATGTACAATGTAGTAAGCCAGCGGGCAGGGTTCTTTTTTTGTAAAAAAATATTTTTCCACATATTCGGTATATTAGGCAATCCTGCTGTATTTTCTTTTTTCAGGAACTAAAAACAAACTTATTTAAAGTTTGCATTTTTTCTTATCCTGAAAAAAGAGCAAACACTTTCAGTATAGATTTGCAACCAACAGACTTATATTTTTTCCGGGCATTATGCTTTTTTCTAAAAAATTATGTAGGTTTGCTTACATTCATTGTAAACATAATAATTTTTTTAAAGTTAAATAAAGAATTGTCGGATTTATTCTTTGATATTTAAATAAAAACAATTTTTAAAAACCCTATCATTCAAAATTAAAAACAAAATTATGAACGACGTAAAGAAGTATATAGAAGAGAATAAGGACCGGTTCCTGCAGGAGCTTTTTGAACTGATAAGAATACCTTCTGTAAGTTCAAAGGAATCACACAAGGATGACATGTACAAGGCAGCTGAATGGATAAAAGAAAAGCTTGTAAAAGATGGTGCCGATCATGCTGAAGTTATGGAAACCGAAGGACACCCTGTTATTTACGGAGAGAAATTAATTGATTCCTCCCTGCCTACAGTATTGGTTTACGGGCACTACGATGTACAACCTGCCGAGCCTTTTGATTTGTGGGACAGCCCTCCTTTCGAACCCGAAATACGGAACGGTAAGATTTATGCCCGCGGAGCCAATGATGATAAAGGTCAGATGTTTATGCATTTCAAGGCTTTTGAATACATGCTGAAAACAAATCAGCTTTACTGCAATGTGAAGTTTATGATTGAGGGTGAAGAGGAAATTGGTTCGCCCAGTTTGGGTAAATATTGTGAAGAAAATAAGGAAAAGCTGAAATCAGATGTAATTCTGGTGTCAGACACTTCCATGCTGGGACCCAAAACTCCGTCAATTACCACAGGATTGCGCGGGCTGGCATACATGGAAGTTGAAGTTACCGGACCCAGTCATGACCTGCATTCAGGCTTATATGGTGGTGCTGTTGACAATCCGGTTAATGTGCTTTGCGATATGATTTCTTCATTACGCGACGATAAAAACCGGATAACAATTCCCGGGTTTTATGATGATGTTGAAGAACTCAGTAAAGAAGAACGAGAAGAAATGGCTCGTGCACCTTTTGACCTTAATGAGTTTAAAAAACATATTGATATTGCTGAAGAGAACGGAGAAGAAGGCTATTCAACAATGGAGAGAACAGGAATCAGACCCAGTCTTGATGTAAACGGAATCTGGGGAGGTTATACCGAAAAAGGAGCCAAAACCATTTTGCCATCAAAAGCTTATGCCAAGATCAGTATGAGGCTGGTTCCTCACCAGGAATCAAAGAAAATTGAACAGCTTTTCAAAAAACATTTTGAAGCCATCGCACCTGAAACAGTTAAGGTAAAAGTAGAATTTCTTCATGGTGGTGAAGGTTATGTTTCACCAACCAATACGATTGAATACCAGGCAGCAAGTAAAGCCTATGAAAAGACTTACGGAATAAAACCTATTCCGGTGAGAAGCGGGGGCAGTATTCCAATTATTTCATTATTTGAAAAAGTTTTGGGAACCAAATCCATTCTTATGGGCTTCGGCCTCGATTCTGATGCTATTCATTCACCCAATGAGAATTATGCCCTCGAACAATTTTATAAAGGCATTGAAACTATACCATGGTTTTATAAGTACTTTACTGAAATGAGCAAAAAATAATCAATAGATCTTTGTCGAAGAGGCTGCATTAAAAGTCTGTTACGTTTGTTTATACTGTAAAACAAAGCCATATTTCAAACCGGTATATGGTTGTTCTACTGACTAAGCAAACGGTTAAATAAATACTTTTGTGCAGTCTCTTCTTTTTGGATATACCACGGGAACCAATGAAAAAAGTTAAATATTTTAGTTATTTTCAAGGTTTATAATGTTTTTTTCATAAATTCGCAGCCAGTCTGTTAAACATACGTTTACAGATACTGAAAATGGGGAACAATACTTTTTTCTTGTAACATACAGTAAACCAGAAGCCATGAGGGAAATAACCAGAATTTTTGACCTGCTGGAAAGATACGGACAATTATGCCCGGAAAAAACAGACGCACTGGCAGGAAAAGATGAAGGAGTATGGAAAACATATTCAACAAAGGAATTCATTGAGATAAGCAATAATATAAGCTACGGCTTATTAAAGCTTGGGGTGAAGAAAGGCGATAAAATTGCATCCATAACCTTCAACCGCCCTGAATGGACCATGCTTGATATGGGCATCCAGCAAACCGGATCCATTCATATTCCCATATATCCCACCATCAGCGATCAGGATTATGAATACATACTGCAACATGCTGAAGTAACCTACATTTTTGTTGCAGGGGAAGAAATGTACAGAAGAATAAAAGATATTGTACCCAAAATTCCCGGACTTAAAGCTGTGTATACTTTCAAAAATCTTTTCGGGGTTCAGCATTTGAATGAGATCATTCAACTGGGTATTGAAAATCCGCAGCCCGAAAAATTACAGCAGATCAAAAATTCAATTGAGCCTGATGACCTTGCAACCATTATTTATACCAGCGGAACTACCGGAGTACCTAAAGGAGTAATGCTATCGCATAACAACATCATTAGTAATATACATGCTACATCTCACATCCCGCCATTCGGTCCTGAACATCGCGCCATAAGTTTTCTTCCACTATGTCATATATACGAAAGGATGATGAATTATATGCTTCTTTACAAAGGCCTTTCCATGTATTATGTTACCAATATGGGTCTTATTGCAGAGTCGCTCAAGGAAGTAAATCCGCATGTTTTTACAACCGTTCCCAGGTTGCTTGAAAAAGTTTACGATAAAATTATTGCCAAAGGCAGGAGCCTTAAAGGAGTAAAAAAATCAATCTTTTTCTGGGCTAACAGTGTGGGACTGGATTATGAATACCAGAAGGAGAAAAGAAATCCTTTGTATGCACTGAAGTTAAAAATTGCCCGTAAGCTTGTTTTCAGCAAATGGAAAGAAGCACTGGGGAAAAACCTCGATATTGTTGTTTCTGGCGGAGCAGCTTTACAGCCAAGGCTAAACAAAGTTTTCTGGGCCGTTGGAATAAGAGTACTTGAAGGATACGGACTTACAGAAACATCACCTGTTATTGCTGTAAACGATTTTAGCCCCAATGGCATTAAGTATGGAACAGTGGGCCCTATATTGAAAAATACTCAGGTAAAAATTGCCGAAGATGGGGAGATACTGGTAAAAGGCCCGGGGGTTATGCAAGGTTATTTTAAAGATGAAGAACTTACACGTGAAGTTATTGATGAAGATGGTTGGTTGCATACCGGTGATATCGGACGCATTGAACCTGAAGGCCAGTTGCGCATTACCGACCGCAAAAAGTTGATCTTCAAAACCTCTTTCGGAAAATATATTGCACCCCAGGTATTGGAAAATAAATTTAAAGAATCTCCTTTCATTGACCAGATACTTATCCTGGGAGAAAACCAGAAATTTGCTGCCGCTCTTATTGTTCCCGATTTTAATCATCTGAAAAACTGGTGTGCAGTTAAAGAAATACCCTATACAACAAACAGTGAAATGATTGCTTTACCCAGAATCAGGAAACGTTACCAGAAAGAAGTAACCCATTACAACAAGTTTTTTGGCGACTATGAAAGAATCATGAAGTTTGAGCTTATGAGCCATGAGTGGGGAGTGGAAACCGGCGAACTCAGTGCTACACTGAAACTTCGCCGTTCACATTTGCTCAAAGTTTACGAGCCCGTAATTGAAAGGATCTACAATCAAAATACAAAAGAACACGCCTGATCGGGTTTACAATATTTAAATTATTCGTAATTACACCATTGCCTGTCCTGTTTTATTTTCGTAGTTTCACAGAAAAATAATTAACCATGGCAGGCAATTCTTTTTATTGCTTTGTCGACATTTTTGATACCTTTGCGGGGATTTTTTATAATATGCTTATGCCCGTTCAATTAAATAAATTATTATTATGTCAAAAATAAAAACCATTTGCTGTATTGGGGCCGGTTATGTTGGCGGTCCGACCATGGCGGTTATAGCCCAAAAATGTCCCGAAATAAAAGTGATTGTTGTTGATATTAATGCCGATAGAATTGCTGCATGGCAAACTGACAACCTGCCGGTTTACGAACCCGGTTTGCTCGAAGTGGTAAAAGAAGCAAGGGACCGTAATCTTTTTTTCAGTACAGATATTGAAGGAGCCATTCGTGAATCAGAAATGATCTTTATGAGTGTTAATACTCCCACAAAAACCTATGGAGTTGGTAAAGGGCGTGCTGCTGACCTTAAGTTTGTTGAACTGAGTGCCAGAAAGATTGCTGAAGTAAGCACAACCGACAAAATTGTTGTGGAAAAATCAACCCTGCCTGTGCGAACTGCCGAATCAATAAAAACGATTTTAAAAGAACACACAAACGGAATAAAATTCCAGGTTTTATCAAACCCGGAATTTCTTGCTGAGGGTACTGCAGTAAAAGATCTGCAGGAGCCCGACAGGGTTCTGATCGGCGGAGACCAGACCCCTGAAGGCCTGGAGGCTATTAATGCGCTTACCGATATCTATGCACATTGGGTGCCCCGCGAAAATATTATACAAACCAATTTATGGTCATCAGAACTAAGCAAACTCACTGCCAATGCATTTCTGGCGCAACGTATTTCATCTATCAACAGCATTTCTGCTCTTTGCGAAGCAACCGGTGCCGATGTTGATGAGGTGGCCTATGCAATAGGTACTGATTCACGAATTGGTCCGAAATTTTTAAAATCATCAGTAGGTTTCGGGGGATCATGCTTCCAGAAAGATATTCTGAACCTTGTATATTTGTGTGAGTATTTTGGTTTACCGGAAGTAGCAGCCTACTGGGAGCAGGTTATTATTATGAATGACTATCAGAAAAGGCGATTTGCACAAAATATTATTCATACCCTTTTTAATACCGTATCAGGAAAAAAAATCGCTTTGCTGGGGTGGGCATTCAAAAAAGATACCAACGATACACGTGAATCTGCTGCCATTTATATAGCCGATGACCTGTTGAGCGATCTCGCCGAGGTAAGTGTATATGATCCTCAGGTACCGGCATCGAGCATGTACTCCGATCTGAACTTTCTTCAAACACGACCGGCAGAGGAGAATAAAGAAATGCTTACAGTTCATACCGACCCGTATGAAGCCTGTAAAGATGCACATGCCATTGCAATAATTACCGAATGGGATGAATTTAAAACATACGACTGGCAAAGGATCTTTGATAAAATGAAAAAACCGGCGTTTTTATTCGATGGAAGAAATATTCTCAACCATAGTCACCTTCGCGAAACAGGTTTTATTGTAAAAGCAATTGGTAAAGGGGTGCAGTAATTAATCCTCCCAGCCAAACCATTCATCCATATCGCGGCGCTCTTTTTTTGTAGGGCGCCCTTTTCTTTTTACAAAGGGGCTTTGCTTTATCATCTCAAGCTTTTGGTATTCTCCTTCAGGAGTAAGATCCTGCATATATTCAGGAACAAGTTTTGCCCCTACCCTTTTTTGTAAAACTTCAATCACCTTTATGGTTTTTGTGATGGGCCCCATATGTAAAGTGATTTCCTGTCCGGCTTTAATTTCCCGGGAAGCTTTTACCGCATCACCATCAATCTTAACCCTGCCGGCGCGACATGCATCAGTAGCCTGACTTCTTGTTTTAAAAAGCCTGACCGACCACAAATATTTATCTATTCTTACTGCTTCCAAATTTTAATTTCTTGAACCGATAATCTATTTCTTTCTGAAAAATATCCTGATGGGTACACCGGTAAAATCCCAGTTATTACGAATCTGGTTTTCAAGATACCGTTCATAAGAATCTCTCACATATTGAGGTAAATTGCAGAAAAATGCGAAGGTCGGATAATGTGTTGGTAATTGCGTTACATACTTTATCCTGATGTACTTATCCTTAACAGCGGGAGGGGGATTTTTTTCAATGATTGGAAGCAGCACTTCATTAAGTTTGCTTGTAGGTATTTTTTGTGTGCGGTTTTCATAAACCTTCACAGCAGTTTCAAGTGCTTTTATTATCCTTTGTTTTTTAGTAACTGATGTAAAAATTATAGGTACATCTGTAAACGGTGCAATTTTTCGTTTGATGCGTTCTTCAAATTCCAGAATGGTTTTATGATCCTTCTCAATAATGTCCCATTTGTTTACAAGAATCACAACTCCTTTGTTATTTCGTGTGGCAAGACTGAAAATGTTCACATCCTGACTTTCAAGTCCTTCATGGGCATCGATGAGTACCAGGCATACGTCAGAATTTTCAATGGCCCTTATTGACCGCATTACCGAATAAAACTCAATGTTCTCATGCACCCTTCCCTTCTTTCTTAACCCGGCTGTGTCAACCAGGAAGAAATCAAAACCAAAGCTGTTATATCGTGTATAAATACTATCGCGTGTTGTGCCAGCAATAGTTGTTACAATATTTCTTTCCTGTCCGGTAAGGGCATTAATGAGAGAAGATTTCCCCACATTCGGCCTGCCGATTACAGCAAACTTCGGAATATCATCCAAATCTTCCATGGGAATATTCTCAAGCGCAGCAACAAGATCATCGAGCAACTCACCGGTTCCGGTACCATTGATAGATGATACTCCATACACATTAC
>CAYXIT010000048.1:19525-23018 GCA_964465275.1 uncultured Bacteroidales bacterium
GTTTGTTGTTATCTGCCTTGTTTGCAACTACCATAACATTCTTGCCTGAGCGGCGCAGTATATCTGCCACATCTTCATCCATAGGAGTAACTCCTTCCACTACATCAACAAGGAAAAGAATCACGGAAGCTTCTTCAATTGCAATCTGCACCTGTTTACGTATCTCTTCTTCAAATGAATCTTCACTACCCAATACATACCCACCTGTATCAATAACAGAAAACTCAAGCCCGTTCCAGTCAGATTTACCGTAATGCCTGTCGCGTGTTACGCCGGCTGTTGAATCAACAATAGCCATACGTGTTTGCGTGAGGCGATTAAAAAAAGTGGATTTACCAACATTGGGCCGGCCCACCAGTGCAACAATATTTGCCATAATACTTCTGTTATTCAGTTAAAAAGGGGTGCAAAGTTACGTATTTTCAGGTATTATTTATGCTAAAAGGTTTTTGAATGTAAACTTAAAACCGGTTGCATCAATCCGGTAACAAGATTTTTTTTTGTATTTTTACTGCCGCATGACAAGCAAAAGGGCAAATCGTTCTCCTGAACAATATCCTGAATCAAAATCAATAATAATTTTAAAAGTTTGGAAAAATGAACACGAAAAAAGTAAAAGGTACCATTGGAATTCTGACCGGCGGAGGGGATGTTCCTGGTTTGAACCCTGCCATCAGGGCAATCACTATCAGGGCATTAAGAGAAGGATACCGCGTAATTGGAATTCGCAGGGGCTGGGGCGGAATGATTGACATTATTCGCGACAAAAAAGCCGATAACAGCGCTAATTTTGTTGAACTTACTGAAGATATTGTAAATAAAGCAGGGCGTACAGGTGGTACGTTTTTACACAGTTCAAGAACAAGGCCCAGCCATATTCCGGGAAAGCACGTTCCGGAACATCTCAAGGAGAAATACAACAAGGATATGAATGACCTTACTCCTGAGGTTTTGAAAAATATTGACTTCATCGGCCTCGATTATCTGATCCCTATCGGTGGAGATGATACACTGAGTTATTCAGTAAGGCTGTACCAGGAGGGTGTAAAAGTAGTTGCCATACCCAAAACCATGGATAATGACGTACCGGGAACCGATTACTGTATTGGATTCAGCACATGTGTTACACGTACCATTCACATGACCAATCTGCTTCGTACATCTGCCGGTTCGCATGAAAGAATACTGGTTATCGAAGTTTTTGGACGTTATGCAGGGTTTACAGCTCTGCTTCCCACCATGGCAGGCTCAGCCAACCGTTGCGTTATTCCTGAATACAAGTTCAAAATAGAACATCTTACAGAGCTTCTGATTTATGACAGGAAGAGAAATCCCAGCAATTATTCTGTGGTTCTGGTTTCTGAAGGAGCAACTTTTGAAGGAGTTGATATGATGTTCTCCAATATGGAAAAAGACATGTTTGGTCATGCGAAACTGGGAGGCATCGGCGATGCTGTTTCGGCAAGGATAAAGGATGTTTCTCCCCAGTTTAACAAAGGTCAGCGTATTGATACCATCTTTCAGCACCTCGGTTATTTGGTTCGTTCAGGTGATCCTGATGCTATTGATTCAATTGTGCCCATGGCATACGGTAATCTTGCCCTCGATCTGGTTCTCAAAGGTATTCATGGGCGGCTTGTTATCCTGAAAAACGGCAGATACGACAACATTCCTGTGGATATTGTTACCAGTACCAAAAAGTTTGTAGACACTGATAAACATTATAATACTGACAGGTTAAGACCCGTTTACGAAAGTTTTATTGACAAGCCTTTGTTCCTGATTTAGAAAATTACTGCGAATCATAAAAGATTCTGTAAATTCCGGATAAGGATAACAAAAATTAATCATAAACTGAAACCCTGAATAAGCTCGATTCAGGGTTTCAGTTTTTTATTATCCCGGTGCCTGGTGCCGTCTCTCCTGGTTTTTTTCCGGATATTATTTTCCAGGGCTTCAGTAAGGTCAACACCTGTTTGATTAGCAATACATATAAGCACAAAAAGTACATCAGCAAGTTCATCTCCAAGATCTTTGTTCTCTTCTCCGGGTTTAAATGATTGCTCACCATATTTGCGTGCAATGATCCTTGCCACCTCTCCCACTTCTTCGGTAAGCATGGCCATGTTGGTAAGTTCATTGAAGTATCTTACCCCGGTGCTGTTGATCCAGCGATCAATTGTTTTTTGTGCTTCACTGATTTGCATGATTATTCTTTGTTTTTTGTATCGATGATAATCGTAACAGGTCCGTCGTTAATAAGTGATATTTGCATCATAGCACCAAAAACACCTGTTTTTACTTCTGTTCCAGCCTGAGTTGAAAGTTCTCCGGCAAATTTTTCGTATAAAGGTATTGCTGTCTCTGGTTTTGCTGCCTTGATGTAAGAGGGTCTGTTCCCTTTTTTTGTACTTGCATGCAATGTAAACTGGCTGATCAATAAAATTTCTCCCTGTACTTCGGTGATGGGAAGGTTCATAACTCCGTTTTTATCATCAAAAACCCTTAATCGGGATATTTTGCCGCAGAGCCATTCGATATCTTCGCTGCTGTCGGCTTCTTCTATTCCCAGGAGGATCAGAAAACCCCTTCCGATCCGGGCATGTTCTTTTCCATCAATTGATACTGTCGATTCTGTTACCCGCTGTATTACCGCTCGCATATATTTTAAATATTTATAAAAATCTGTTTTTTATACCAAATTCGAAACCCGAACCGTTGCGCAGTCGGGTAAAGTGAAGCTAATATCAAAATTCGTATACTTCAACTCTTCAACTTATAATCTTATCAACCTATAAACTAATCAACCTATAAACTAATAAATTTCTCAATCCTACCCTTTCCCCCGGGTATCTCTCCCCGAAAGCATATTTAAATAATTGTAGTACCGCGAACTGCTTATTTCTCCTGCTTCAACTTTTTCTTTTACTTTACACCCCGGCTCATTCATGTGGGTACAATTGTCAAATTTACACTGATTGAATAACTCCCTCATTTCAGGAAAATAATGAGAAAGTTCCCAGGCTTCAAAATCCACAAGTCCGAATTCCTTAATACCAGGTGTATCGATTATAAATCCCCCCTGCGAAAGTTTGAACATTTCAGCAAATGTGGTGGTGTGTTTTCCCTTGAAATGGGTCAGTGAAATCTCATCGGTTTTAAGGTTCAATCCGGGCTCAATGGCATTTATAAGGGTGGATTTCCCCACGCCGGAATGACCTGAAAGCAGACTCGTTTTACCTTTGAGTAGTTCTGAAAATTTATCAAGGTTTGTTCCTTCAATGGCACTAACCGTTAAGCATTTATAGCCCAGGGGCTCATACACCGAAAAAAGTTCATCAAGAATGCTTTGTTCCTCTTCCTCATAAATGTCGCATTTGTTGAAAACAATTGCGGCGGGCACGCTGTAAGCTTCACAGTTTACAAGGTAACGATCAATAAAGCCTGTAGATGTGCGGGGCACATAAAGAGTTGCAATAAGAACTGCCTGATC
>CAYXIT010000049.1:0-2807 GCA_964465275.1 uncultured Bacteroidales bacterium
CCAAAGAAGTTTTTGCACAAATCCAGAAGGAAAACAGAACAGAATTAACCAATGGAATGCTGGCAAAAATCATCAAACCCGAAAAAGAAGTTGAAGAAGATCTTCCCACAGATTGTAAAGGATTTCTCACTGCAAAATAAAATAAAATATGAAAAGCAAACCGGCATCTGAAAAATGATGCCGGTTTTTTTGTATAATTTTTTTACATCGGCAAAATTATCCTGAACTCACTGCCCTGGCCCTTTTCACTTACAACTTCAATCTTTCCGTCGTGCCTCTCAACCAACTCTCTGCAAAGAATTAGTCCAAGCCCGGTTCCTGGTTCCTGGTTTGTTCCTTTTGCCTTGTGGGCGGTATCGATGGAAAACAGTTTTGCAATCCTGTCTTTTGCAATTCCCACCCCATTATCTTTTATTCTGATAATACATGTACCATTCTCTACCCAAAGACTGATCCATATATCACCTCCCGGGTGGGTGAACTTCAGAGCATTGACCAATAGGTTACGCAATATTGTTCTGATCATATTCACATCAGCAGAAACAACAACGCTATCCACATCATCAAAGTGCAAGTTGATATTTTTGCGGTTTGCCTGGCTGTTTATCTGGCTGATGCTATCATTTATTAACTCTTTCATATCGGCAGCAACAGGATTGAAAATGATAGTCCCTGTGTGCGAACGTGCCCACAATAAAAGGTTCTCAAGGAGTTCATGAGCCTGTTGTGAAGAATCTTTAATGTTTATGAGGGATCTTTCGGGGTTGGTCAGGTTCTCTTGTTTGAGATCCCTGATCATCATGTCGGTAATACCCGTGATATAATTAAAGGGGTTGCGCAGATCATGGGCAATAATAGAAAAGAACTTGTCTTTGGCCAAATTCAGTTCCTTGAGCTCAGCATTCTTTTTAAGTATTTCGGTTTTTTGCTCCTCGATAAGAGACGTCCTGTCTCTAACTTTATCTTCCAGTATTATTCTGTCTTCTAAATACTTTCGTTCTCTTCTCCGGAAAACTAAAAAAATGATCAGGGCTGTTGAAAGGAAATAACCTGTATAAGCCAGGTTGCTCCTCCACCATGGAGGACGGATATAAACATTAAGGACAGCCTCCTCACTGCTCCATATATCATCATTATTTGAGCCTTTTATTCTGAATTTATAGCTACCGGGAGATAGATTTGACAAAGCTAGGAAATTACGGTTTCCAATTTCAATCCAGCTATCATCAACATCTTCAATTTTATACATGTAATTATTTCTTGATGGATTGGTAAATTCAAGGGCAGCAAACTCGATGGTAAAAGAGTGTTCATTGTGCTTTAGTGTGATAGTATTATCATTACCAGGGTTCAGATACTCCATTCTGCCTTTTACTGTTTTGTAAACGGCGCTTATAAGCACATCAGGTGTATAGGGATTAAAAGTAAGTGAATCAGGATAAAAGGTGTTAAATCCATTCATCCCACCCAGGAAAAGTTCTCCGTCTTCACTTAAAAAGGCAGCATTCAAATTAAATTCCTGGCTTTGTAATCCCTCATCGACATTAAAGGTTCGGAAAAGACCGGATGAAGAATCAAAACGGCACAAACCGTTTCCTGTGGCAAACCAAAGATTATGACTTTTATCTTCAATAATATTGTAGATTATGTTGCCTGTCAATCCGTCTGCCTGGGAATAATGAATGAATGTGTTATCTTTTTTTGAATATTTATTTACATAAGAAGCCGTCCCAACCCAGATATCACCTTTATGATCCTCACACAATGCAATTGTCAGCCAAACTATTGCTGTCTCCCTCTCTCCTTCTGAAGTATTTCATTTCCTGTGTTTCCGGATTAAAAACGTCAAGTCCTGCCAAAGTAGCAATCCAGATCAATCCTTCTCTATCCTCCATTACAGAATAAACCAAATTACCGCTGATTCTTCTGTTCTCTTTTGCATCAGTATGAAATCTCTCAGGCTGTGAAAAACCGGGTTTCTTTCTGAAAAGACCATCTTGTGTAGCTATCCAATAATCACCGTTCCTTCCATTTATCATCTTGAAAATCCTTAAACCTGGCAGATCAGGCATACCGGTAATTTGCTTGTAATTTTCTGGTCTTATAAAGCGGTGGGCCGGTTCATCATAAACAATCAGTCCATCTCGTGTTCCGATCCATATGTTTTGCTCCCTATCTTCATAAATAGTATGCACATAATCATTCGGAATATAATGTCTTCCAGGAAGTTGCGTTGAAAAATGTTCGACCGACCCGGTATTCCTGTCATAAATATTCAATCCTTGTCCCCAGTTGCCAACCCAGATCAGATTGTTTTTATCCTTGTAAAGCGATGCGATGACATTCCCAGCAAGATCAACGGAATAGGGTGAATCACTTTTACGGTATATCTGAAACTTCTGTTTTTTCAGGTCCGCTTTATTTACGCCCGACAAGGTTCCGATCCAAAGGTTTTCTGAACGGTCTATCAGTAGAGAAAGGTTTATATTGTGATAGAGCCCGCTATTATCAGTATTATATGATTTAACAAATGACTTACCATTTTTATCTTTACTTAATTGGTACAATCCGTCGCCTTCAGTTGCAATCCACAAATTCCCGTTTTTATCATTTGCAAAAGCCCTGATATAGCCGTGAACAACATTGAGTTCATCCGGATTATCGTCCGTGTAAGGCCGCATACCATTATGGCTTCTATTAATCCGGCTTAGTCCGCCGGATGTACCTATCAGAATATCACCCTGTTTATCCTGCCACAATGCAGTAATATTGTTGTCAGAAATCCCTGTTTCATGGATTGAATCCCT
>CAYXIT010000049.1:2817-5840 GCA_964465275.1 uncultured Bacteroidales bacterium
TTAAAAATCAAATCAGATGAACCAAGTCCTCCAAAATACCAGGAAGTTTTTGGTATCGGGCAAAAAGCAGGCTAATCCTCTTGTTGAACCCATCCATATCTTTCCGCTTTCATCTTCAAGCAATGGTATTTTATAATCTTTTACACTCCCATCGTATTCAAGGGGTGATAAATAATGTTCAAATGTCAATTCGCCCGGGTTGCATATCGTAAGAACCGGAGGGGTATTGATAAGGATATTGCCGTTACGGGCAGACCTGACATCGTAAACAAACTGAGTAATATCAGTAGAAAAAGGTGTGGTATAACGGATTCTTTCAAAACGATTTTCTTCCGTGATATACCTGTTCAGACCACCTTTGGTACCAATCCAAAGATTGCCGTAATTGTCCTCTGCTATGCTATAAATCCAATTATTGGAAATAGATCCAGGATCATTGGGTTGATAAATAAAAGTTTTGAAGGAGTTACCATCAAACCTGTTCAGACCGTTTTGTGTACCAAGCCAGATAAATCCCCTTGAGTCCTGGTAAATACATACCACCACAGATTGTGAAAGGCCATCAGAAATAGAATATCCGGTGAAATATAATTGAGATGGGTTGTTACTGAGTAATGGCTGATATAAAATAAATAAACAAATAATTTTTACCATCATATCTCTGAACCTGGAATAAATCCCTGAACACGAGATGATGGTAATTCCTCCCAAAGACACCAGTTTAATATCCCGGAAAGAGGCCCATGTAGTATCCTGTGCCTCTGAAGCCATAAGTAAAAAATTACTTTGACCAATAATGTGTTAAACTAAAAATAAAAAGAGTAATCTTTCTATAGTCAAAGGTAATAAATAATAGCAGTTCTTTTCTGTATATTCAGATTCTTTTCAGCTCAGATATTTATTTTATTCTACCAGATGAGAACGGTCCACTACCCATTAGCTTGCTCCTTCACCAACTTAAAACAACCAGTGAGTTTAATGTGCCATATTATGTGTATGACGGATTTTTCGATACATTCCGGTCACATGTAAGGACTTTAAAAAAGCTTTGAAGAGTCAGGGTTTCAGCAGTTTGAAAACGGCTTTTCGTTTATCTGCAATACAAAGTTCTATAAAATACATTCCGTTTTCATCACCCAAATTTATTTCTATTCTTTCAGCAGAAAAATAGTCTCTGTGCAGAATCTGACGGCCTTGTACATTGTAGACTTTTACCTGTACATCTTCATAGATCTTATTCATATCAATAATTACAATTCCGGATGCAGGATTTGGATAGACTTTTATACGATTGTTCAGCCAGTATTCGGGAAATGATACATTGGTTACCATATAACATGCAGAAGTATCTACACAATTATTTTGCATAACTTCCACAGAGAAATTCCCATTGGAGGTGGCTGTATAGCTTTGAGAATTTTCACCGGGAATTTCAGTATAATCATTATCACAATCCAACCACTGATAATATGCTTCGGTGGCATTGGCAATAAGTGTAGGAGAATTATTGGTGACTGAAACGTCCACGGTAATAATGGTAAGATTGATGGTAATAATACTATCACAACCTGCCTGATTCGGAATTGTATCCATATAAGTACCATTCGAAAACCATGTATAATTTCCACTTGGAGATGTATAACTGATGCATGCAGTAGGAGAAATACTGCTGAATGTATTGCTACATATTGAATATATCTTTACATGGCCGGCACCATTACCATTGCCGTCATTCCAGCGAGCTCCGCCGGCTACTGTATTTGCATCAGGCATGCTCACAGAGTAACCAAATTTATCTCCTGCTGCATCACCAATAATATTATTGCCTGTATTTAACCATGAGTCGCCATCCCACGAAAACACCCGGATGTGCCCTGCGTTTGATCCGCTGGGAGCTCCAATAGCCACAGTATTCGCATCAGGCATGCTTACAGAATGACCGCAGTTATCATTGGCAGCTTCGCCGTTAACACCCGTGTATGACCTGAGTTTAATCCGTTTCCGTTAAAAAAAGGAGCTCCAATAGCCACAGTATTCGCATCAGGCATACTTACAGAATAACCTGAAGCCCCTCCTTGCGGTTCACCATCGATGTCATCACCTTTCTGCACCCAATCCTCCTGGCCTGCATCCCAGGTAAACACACGAACATGGCCAGCAGTAGAACCACTGTCATCATTGTCGGGTGCTCCGACAGCCAGCGTATTTTCATCAGGCATGCTAACTGAATGTCCAGAATAATCGTATGCCGCCTCACCGTCAATATCGTTGCCCTTTTGTTCCCACCCGCTGCCATTCCAGCTATATACCCGGACATGCCCCGCATCTTGTGCGGTGCTGTCATTATAGAGTGCACCTACAGCCACCGTATTGGCATCGGGCATGCTTACAGAACAACCTGACTGATCCTGGGCATATTCGCCGATAATATCATCGCCTTTTTGTAACCATTCACTTCCATCCCAGGCAAATATTCTGACATGTCCTGCACTGTTAATACCTTCATAATCAAAATGAGGAGCCCCAACAGCAAGGGTATTTGAATCAGGCATACTTACTGCCCAACCTGCCCAGTCCAGGGATGCTACACCGTCAATATCAACACCCTTTTGTAACCATTCACTGCCATTCCATGAAAATACACGTACGTGGCCTGATGCTCCACCATTGCCATCGTTAAGAGGTGCTCCGATGGCCACAGTATTGGCATCGGGCATGCTAATAGCGTGTCCGGAATTATCGCCGGCCGCTTCACCATCTATATTATCGCCTTTTTGGGTTTGGGCATGGGAAATAAAGCCCATAACAGATGAAAACAATAAAATTAAAAGTCTCTTTTTCATGATTTTGTGAGATAATTAAATAAATGACTTTTAAAGAAAAGAATTAAAACTTCTGAGTATAATATTACCAACCAGCCTACTTTTTTTTACTTATAGAAAGGAAGTTTTCTGGTTTGTATTAAGTCTTTTGAAATCCAGATATGGAAAAATAATATACCAATACGTACAACCTTAATTATT
>CAYXIT010000049.1:5850-6229 GCA_964465275.1 uncultured Bacteroidales bacterium
AACAAAGTAAAAAATAACGACTGCTTTTTCAAGATTCACACAAAATCTAACCATCAACTTTAATTTTGACTATTGCGGTTGTTCTGGCAATTAAAGTTTCCGGGTAACAATAATATAATGCAGAATTGAGGGAGGATTTTTTATTTTTTTCAAATGTAAAGGAATAAAACAAATATTTCAACTTTCCAATAGAAATATTTTAAAAACATATGAATTATTTGGAGTTTATTCCGGTTTAAAAGAAAAAATCCGGATAGCATTTGGTGAAAACAAAAAAAAACAAATAATTTTTGTTTTAAGAAAATCAAAACAGACTAAGGGTATATTAAACTTAATCCATTATATGTATTTATGTATATATTTTAATAATTTTATGTAA
>CAYXIT010000049.1:6324-7065 GCA_964465275.1 uncultured Bacteroidales bacterium
TTCTTATAAAAATCAGATAAGTTTTGTAAGGAATACAAAACTTATCTGTCTTAAAACTGTTCAGAAAGAGAATTTATAATAAACCCATTAAATTTAAATCAAATGAAGAATAAATTACATTATTTATTATTTACATTTATCCTGTTTTTTTTAACCGTTCCTTTATTCAGCCAGGATTACACTTTTGATGACTTTGTAGGCACATGGCATGGTACCATCAGTGCCGAAAACTATGGTGGATTCAATGATCCTATCACAATGACCATTTATGAAGATGGTTTCTACACTGAAACCTCAGGCCATCTCATGCCAAGCATTTATCCAGATACTCAACAGTGCGAGTTTCAGGCTTCCACCAACAGGTTTCATTGGTGGTATCTTGCCACGGTTTACAGCGGGCAAGCTTTTTACGATCATCATTACTATGAGATTGTCTATTTCAACAATGATACCCTTGAAATGCATTACAATTTCCATGACAACCCGGAACCATGGCCTGAAGCCGGAGTAATTTATTTAGTAAGAGTAAATACTATCCCATCACCGGCAAACTTCTTCTTTGATGTTGTCGACGGTGAACTGTTGCTTACATGGGATGCACCTGATAATGGGGATAGCCCAATCGATGTTCTTTTAGGATATAATGTCTTCAGCAGTTACGAGCAAGGAGAATATGAGTTACTTGCCTTTACCGAAGAAACCTCATTCCTGGTTGAAAACGGAGCTACTGCAGGCCTGAAT
>CAYXIT010000049.1:7075-16573 GCA_964465275.1 uncultured Bacteroidales bacterium
AGTTATTATGTTACCGCTGTTTATGAAGAAGAGGAATCAGAACCTTCGGATCAATTATTTATCCTTTTCGATACACCTGAGCCTGATACTTTGCTGGGTGAACCGCAGGAAAACAAAGTTGTTCTGGAATGGTCATTGCCGGATCCTGAATCGGATCCAATGGCAACATTATTAGGTTACAATATCTATCACAAATATGAAAATGAAGATTTTGCGATTCTTGAATTTACCGAAACAATAAATTTCACGCACGAAGAACTCGATAACGGAACACATCATTATTATGTAACTGCCGTTTACGAAGGCGGTGAATCAGACCCTTCCAATGAAATTGAGGTAACAGTTATGGTGGCTACCAGCCTTAATGAAATACATTTTGCCTCTTTCAATCTTTATCCAAATCCCGCCCGCGATCATGTTTTTATTGATGGTATGGAAGATATCAAAAACATCAGAATTTTCAATCAGGCAGGTCAGACAATAAAGCTGATTGGTGTAACCGGTATAAATCGTAAAATAGATATAAGCGATTTGAGTACAGGACTTTATGTCATTACAATAGAAACTTCAAATGGAAAGATCTCCAAAAGATTTATTGTACAATAGCCACGCAGGTTTTACATATTTAAAAATATCAAAAGAGCCGGCAAAATTTTGCCGGCTCTTTTTTTAAACTTATAAAATGATTTTTGCGTTCCACGCAGAACTTGCAGCAAAATAATCTTTAACTGATTCTCCGTAAAATCAAATTAACTGACTTACTCTTTTATAAAAATTTCAGTAAAAGAACCTTTGTCAAAATCTAAAGTAATGAAGTAAACACCCTTTTCAAGTATAGTTGTATTTATCTGGGTTCTTTTATTCAGTAGGGTTTCAGTCAGTGTTAAAACTAATCTTCCTGAGATATCAGTTATGGAAATTAAAATTTCCTCTGATGACACCATCTCAGCAAATTCAATAGTAAGGATATCATTAACAGGATTAGGGTAAACAGTTACATTATAATCAATTAATAAATCTATTCCTGTATCGGAAACTACTTTTACATCAAAACTACAAGAGGCTTCATTTCCGCTACTATCAGTTACTGTCCAGGTTACTGTGGTAATACCTGAAGGGAATACTGCTCCGTCAAGAGTAGACTGTGAATTAAAGTCATTTACAATACCGTTAATGGTACAATTATCATTAACAGAAACCGGGTCAAATCCTGTTCCGGATACCACATATGTTTCATCATCATTAGCATCAACAGTTTGATCATCTGAGCAAGCTATTTCGGGGTCCATAGTATCTTCAACAATTACATCGAATGATACTTCATGAAAATTGCCCGCTTCATCACTTGCCGTAAGAGTAACGGTAATCATATCTTCAGATGATATAATAAAACCAGGTTGGGGATCTTGATTTATTATAAGATCTGCTGTACAATTATCAAATGCCATAACTTCATTGGTATAGTCGGGTAACAAAGCTTCACAGTTATTATTCGCCTCAAGTACCTGGTCGGGATGAGTTGATGTAATCTCAGGATCCGTATTGTCAACAACAATTATATTAAATGAAACTTCTGCAGTATTCCCTGCCTGATCAACAGCAGAAAGTGTAATTGCATTTATTTCTCCGGCAATTAGTGTTCCGGGATCAGGAGTCTGTAAAATTGTGAGATTTTCATCGCAATTATCATTTGCAACCACATCAACAGTATAATCGGGTAAGATCGCCTGGCAATCATTATCAGCATCCAGGGTTTGATCCGGATGTGTGGATGTAATTTCCGGATCCATATTATCTTCCACCGTAACACTTACCAAGCCGTAAATAGTGGCATAATTTTCTGAATCTGTGGGATGGAATGCCACTTCGTACTCAAAGGTTCCGAATGGGGGCACTTCATCAGGATTGGTAAAAGCAAAAGAACCTTCAACAGAAGCATTTCCGCCGGTTAAAACAGATTCACTCAGGGTTTGACCACATTCCAGATTACCGGCTACAGGCCATTCAGTAACTTCTGTATTTAACTTATAGCCCATGAATTTCAGAAAAGGATATCCATCATTATCTTCATCATTGATTCCCCAATGGTCTTCAGTACCATTGGCTGTTTCAACCATAAAATCCCATCCGGCATCAGTAAATGTTGACTGGGTTTTCATGTTTTCAGTTGTTTGGGGCGTGGCACCGGTTGCTGAATCCTGGTTTGAAGCTTCACTATCCCAAAAATTTCCTGTAAAAGTGTTTTCAAAATCATATACCACAAATCCATTTGCTGAAGGATCATCTCCATTTTCATAAAATACGTTGCCCGTAGCATAACAATTTTCAATAATAGCACCAGAGCTTGCACCTGAAAAGGCCCCAAAATGGGTAAGTGATTCATTGCCCGTTTTGGTAACATTTCCTCGGGCATAACAGTCTTTAACGATTGAACCATTGTTGGTTAAACCGATTAAACCTCCGGCATTTGACCTGATAACAAATACATTGGCAGTGGAAAAGCTCTGCTTCAATTCCGAATAATTAATATCCCCCAAAAGGCCCCCACCTTCCTGATAACCTGTAACTATCCCTGTTGAATAACAATGACTTATCAAAGAATTATTGTATGCATAGCCAGCCAATGCTCCCACATGCCACTCACCGGTAATATTGCAATCCTCAAGACCCAGACTGTCAATGGTTGCCCCGTCAATATAGCCAAACAAGCCCTGGTATCCGGTTCCTGGCCGGTTAATGGTTAATCCTGTGATTACGTGATTTTTCCCGTTATACGAGCCGGTAAATCTTGTATAATAATATCCGATGGTCTGCCAGCCTTCTGGTTCACCACCATTCCCATCATCCCAGTTAGAAGTTTCAGTGGCATCAATATCTGCAGTTTGAATGTACCATGCATCCAGGTTATAACGGGTGTTTTTCAGATGCGTCAAGGTTTCGACCTGGTAAGGGTTTTCGGGAGAGCCGTCTCCCCCTGCAAAAACAATATCTTCAAGACCCGGCAGAGTATCCGGCTGCAAAGCACTTAAAAACGGATACGATGCCTGTCCGTTAGAGGTAATATCCCAGATATCCTCCTCCCCATTGGTGGTTTCGCCTGTAAAATCCCAGCCACCGTTGGTGTAAAAATATTTTATTTTCATATCCTGGGTGGTTTTTCCATGGCCGCCATAAGCTGTGTTTTGATTGGAAGCCTGGCTGTCCCAGAAGCTGGAGATAAACTCAGCACCATCGTCAAGGCCAGAAAATCCTTTATCTGTAGGGTCATCATCATTGTCATAAAAAACACTTCCGATGGTATAACAGTTTGTTATAGTTAAACTGGGGTGGCTGTACCCAACAAAAGCACCGAAAATGGTGTCATTGCCATTTGTCCGTGTAACATTTCCGAGAGAATAACTGTCGGATATACTTGACACATTGTAAGTGCTTCCCACCAGTCCTCCTCCCCGGTTTGCTGAAACCGTAACATTTCCTGTAGCAAAAGACCTGCTGACATGACCCTTCCACAAGGCTCCGGTAAGTCCTCCAACATATTCGGAGCCACTTACTGCGCCGGCTGCGTAGCTGTTGGAAATCATACCCAGATTATTATCTCCAACAAGTCCGCCTATATAATGCCAGCCCTGTACATTTCCCAGGGCATAGCAACTATCCACCGTTGATTCAATATTACCTCCTACCAAACCACCACCTCTGTGACCCGATACAAATACCTGGCTGGTAGCATATGAATTTTTTATCAGAGAATTTTCATAATTCTGCCCTACCAGACCTCCTACATAACTGCTACCGTTAACATTCCCGGATGCATGACAGTTGTTGACAGTGGAAATATATACCCTTCCGATCAATCCGCCTGTTTCACCTAGACCACTCACATTGCCAGTATTATAGCAATTCGTTACCGTGGAATTAGAAATAACTCCGGCCAAACTTCCTGCATAACTATTGCCGGATATACTACTGTTTTCCAGACCCAGGTTCTCAATGATGGCGTTGTCGGTATGCCCAAACAATCCCTGGAATTGGACTGATCTGCTTATCGTTAAGCCGGAAATCACATGGCCCTGTCCGTCGTAAGAGCCGGTGAAAGGATTAATATTGTCACCAATGGGTAACCAGCCTTCATTATTTCCATCACTTGTAAGGTCATTGGGGTCATCGCTGTCGTCCCAATATTGTGTGGGTGAAGCGTCAATATCAGCTGTTTGCTCATAGTCATAAGCAAATGCTTCGGGTGTGGTGGTAATCCATAATAAATGATCAAGAGTAGAAACTTCGCGTTTGCCGTTCATATCGCTGTCAACAGGTTCAACACCTTCGGCAGAAACGATTTGTACTAACAAAAAAATAATTGACAAAGTAGAAAATGCTTTTTTCATGATATGCTTTTTTTTTAGGAAAAGAAGAATGTTTATTAAAAGCATACGCAAACAAAATGAATCAGTTTCAACGTTTTTCCCTAAAGGAAAGTATCACCTAAACCGGTCCTTCGCTATACTTCTGATGAATGTCTTTTTTTAAAAACTCAGCAACTCTTTCAAACGGGAATAACCTGCTTTGCTTACAGATACTTTTAAGCCGTTTTGCAGGATTGCTATATAAGCATCTTTTGAGTAGGGTTCAATGCGGTTGATGGCAGACGCTTTAACAAGGAAAGAACGATGTACACGCACAAACTCAAGGGGATCGAGTTTTTCTTCGTAAAATTTCAGAGTTTGTTTTTTCAGCCACTGGTCTTCGGCTGTATGGACAATTACATAATCGTCGCTGGCTTCGAGACATAGCAGATCATCGCAATATACTACCTGAATATTGCTTCCTGAACGGATCACAATACGATCGAGATATTTTCCGCCACCCAGGGCCTGATCAACCATTTTACTCATATCGGGTTGCTGGGATTTTCTGTCATTCAGCTGTTCGATTGCCCTGTTTGCAGCTTTGCGGAATCTTTCCTGGCTGATGGGTTTTAACAGGTAATCGCATGTATTGTATTCAAATGATTTGATGGCAAATTCATCATAGGCTGTGGTAAAAATAATCAGGGGCATATCTTCTCCCCTGAGCAGTTCCAACATTTCAAAACCGTTGATGCGTGGCATCTGCACATCCAGAAAGATCAGGTCGGGTTTCAGTTCCATGATCTTTCTGGCACCTTCAAAGCCATCGGTGCATTCGTCCAATACTTCAATTTGTGGATATTCCTTTAAAAACTCCTGCAGAAGTCTGCGTGCAGGAGCTTCATCCTCTATGATCAGGGACTTTACTTTTTGTGTCATCTGTAATTATTTTATCCCAGGAACAATAATTTCAATTTGCAGGTATTTTCAAGGTTGCTCTGAATACTGAATCTTGTATGCCGGTCACTAACAGATCCGATCTCCCGTAAATAAGTCTTAGACGGTTTCGTACATTTTCAAGCCCAACTCCTTCTCCTTTAAAACGCTGAAAACTATTGTCAAAAGCATTTTCTATATGAATTTCCAGCATATTACTTCCCATTTCAGTTGAAAGTTTTACCGGAATGGGATCAGGGCATTGCTGAACTCCATGTTTTACAGCATTTTCGAAAAGAGGCTGCAATATCATTACAGGAACTTTGATATTGAGATGCTCTTCTTTAACATCAAACTCCCAATCCAGCTTCTCTTCAAAACGAACCTTTTCAATTTGCAGATACAGTTGCGTATTCTTGATTTCATCGGTCAGACTGCTCTTTTGCATAGCATCCTGCCTGAGAGCAATCCGTAAAAAGTCTGAAAGCAAACCCAGCATTTCCCTGGCTTTTTCAGGACTGTAAACCGTGAGAGAGCTTATGGAATTAAGACTGTTGTAAATAAAATGCGGATTGAGCTGATTCTTTAGAGCCTGCAGTTCGGTTTTCTGAACAAGCTCTCTGAGTTCGCTCTCACGCTGCAAAGCTTCTTTAACTGATTCCTGGTAGATGATAAGAAAAAAAGAAAGATATACCAGGCTGGCAGAAAACAACCCGGCTATGAAACGCAAAGCCTGTGATGTATGCAGAAAATCCAAATATAAGTGAAAGTTGATAAAAAGATTATCCAGAAACCACCGCGTCAGAAACAGCCATGCAACTACTATCAGTAATCCGGCAAAAACACTGTTACGTATGCTTGCTAATGAAGTAAGAGACCGGGTGCGGGCAAACTTCACCACGAAATACAAACTCAACAGCATTGCACAAAGTACAAAAACTGATATAATTGCATCGGTAGCGGCAAATAAAACAGGAATGTCGTAACGAAAATGAATCAATATAAAAAGAATGAGCGAAACTACCAGGGCAAATACCAGGTAGTTTCGCAGGAAGGTTTTATTAAAAACCAGGTTTCGATTCATGGATCCGGGTTTGGGGTTTATTCCGCTAAAATAAGTTCTTTATTTGATTTCTCCCCCTCCGAAAAGCACAAGACCTTTCAGATATAATACTTTCTCAGATTTCTCAGAAGTATCTTTCTTCTCCAGCATACGCTCGTCGGAAAAACCGCCGAAAATAGCTGTTACATCTACTATTACTTCCCAGTCTTCCGGAACTTTTATCGATGTTCCACCAAAGATACAGAGCAAATCGATGGCATTTACTCCCGGGGCCAGTTTGGCATGGCGAAAATCAATTTCGCTACCACCAAAAATTGCGGTCATTTGACCACCTCTGAAATTCTGGGAGTTGTACTTTTTTTCGCCACCACCGAAAATATTGGTCTCATTAATGTAATCATTTACATTGGCCCCCTCAGGAATATTGAGTTCCCTGGGTTTGAAAACCTGTTTACGCATTAGTATGGTTGCACCGGCAACGATCAGGATCAGTGGAATAACAAATCTTACCACTTCCCAGAAGTTTTTATCGAAGATTTCTCCACCAATAAATATGGAACCAATCAAGAACAATATAATCCCGGTAGATTTATTTTTCTCGGTGATCATAAAGAAAAGACCCAGAACCACAAGCAACATTTTCCATGAAAATACCCATGTCGGAAGTATCCACGGCAAAAAATCATAATAGTGCAACATCAGGAAAACACCCGCCAGAAGGAGTAAAACACCCAGCAGCATTCTTTTTTCTATAAAAGTTCTCATAACAATTAGTTTTTGGATGAATAATTTTGTTTACAGGGCAAAAGTATCATAATGACACATCCTGTTTCAACAGAAAATCGGTAATTGGCCTGCCGGAGTCGGTGAATAGCTGTTTTTTACTCTTCTGAATCTTCCAGGTCGCTGATGTGCAGATTGAGGGCCTTTACACTTATATTGATTTCCCATATGCTGATGGCCAGCGATATGATCAACATAACCAGTCCGATGCCAAAGATAATCTCTGCCGCCAGATTTCTTCCCACGTAAATCAGAAACATGCTTATAACGCAAAAAAGCAGACTTCCTACACCATATATTTGCATGATCTTAATCAGATATACCCG
Organism: uncultured Bacteroidales bacterium; assembly: GCA_964465275.1. GTDB lineage: Bacteria > Bacteroidota > Bacteroidia > Bacteroidales > UBA7960 > SKVR01. The sequence goes on from CAYXIT010000049.1 coordinate 14,530, forward strand.
CTTTCTGAGATTCTCCAGTTGTCCGTATAATATGGAGGTGGGGCTGGCCTTATATTGAGCGTGCAGATTTCTTACCAGTTGTGCCAGGGTAAGAAAACGGTTGGTATAGGCCAGCAGGATCAATGAAATGGCTGAGAACAATAATGCCGGTGTGGTTAGGGTTAATTGGGTCATGGGTGTTGAATTTTTTGATTAAATCAGTGTAAATCTGCGTTGTCGTGTATCTGCATTATCTGCATTCCAAATATAAAATGTTTAACTATAGGACATCGATATAAAATATGTTTTTCAAGAATCAATTATTTCAAAACCTGCAATTTTTGTGCATACACACCCTGATCTGTGCGGGCAATAACTATGTATAATCCGCTGATCAATGTTGTGATATCCACTTCAGAAAGTTTTTTACCGCCCGCATCAAAGGATTGAATGATTTGTCCGTTAATGGCAGCAATATCAATTCGCTGGATATTATACAAAGACTTTATGGTAAACCTGTCGAATGCCGGGTTGGGATACAAAACCAAAGGAGGTGTGCCCGGTTCCGATATTCCTTCCGTTGAATAAAATTCAACATACAAATGATGATCTGACTGAATCTTTTCTAAACTGATTAAAGCAACACTATCATTTATAAACTCCAATTCGTCATTTACAATGTTTCCGTCAAGCCATGCATTTTCAATGCGGTGGTCAGGCTCGGGAGTAATAATAAATTCCTTCGAAGAGCCTTCCCAGGCAGGAATATTGCCAACAGGTTCAATTATGCCATTACCATCCCCCTGTGATAATATGGTAAACGCATCCAGCGATTTACCGGTAAGACTGATATTGTTGAAGGTTACACGATCTCCGTTATCCTGAAACATATCAGAGCCATCAAATCTGAACCTTACTTTGAAATCCGGATTATTATCCGCGCCCTGTACATCTGCAAAACTGATCTCAAATAACTGGTAAAAATTTGTCAATGAGAATTCGGTGATGTCAAGATCATCGGTTTTCCAGTTTTCTCCTGCATTGGTGCTGTAATCAACAAGTATTTTTTCGGCAGCACCTTCATCCACAATTGCCAGTCGCATAACAGGATCAGAAAATCCTTCGGTTGACAGGTGAAATATGACAGAGTTTTCCCGGTCGTCATTTCTGAAGGGCTGTTTTATCTGAATGCCCCGAATATCTAAATCAGCATAGGGAATACCATAATTACCTTCAGGTATGTAATTGATCGAAGTGGGATTGTTCCGGCGTTCCATGGATGCCCGGCGCCAGTCGGGGTGAGAAGGATGAAACGGATATCCTTCAAGTGAACTGATATAATGAATTTCAGACGGAAAAATTGCATGAAAAGTTGAAGTAATGCTCTCCAAAGGGGTATCGTTCGGAATAGAATCATCAAAAACCCAGTAATGCATCAGAACGGGCTCTTCAATTTTTTCAAAAACAGCTTTAATATAAAAATCTGAATTTCGATTGATCGTAATTACCTGATCGGTTAAATCGCCCATCCCTTCCCAGTGTGAGAAACGATAACCCGTCGCCGGGATGGCTTCCAGTGTAACTGGAACACCGGAAAAATACATACCTTTCCAGGGCCATGGATATAAGCCAACTCCCGGTGTTTCGGGCTGCACATGTATAGTATTCACCCTGATATGCCCGGCCAGCTGATTAGACACATCCAGATTCAGCTCGTAAATGCTTTCCAGATCAAAATATTGCAGAATTTGATTTCGCTGAAAATTTGGCCTTAAGCGGGCAAACTCTCTCATGTATTCAATTTCAGCTTCCCATTGCTCTTTGGACGGTATTTCATTCCAGCGGTCTATCTGTAAAGGGATTTCGTTTCTTATATCAGCAGCCATTTTATCGAGCTTCTCTATGGCTTCTTCAGTTCCGAAATTGGTATTCAGAAGATCGGCAAATCTGGTGATGAAACGTATTCTGTAATCTTCATTTTCCAGCAGCTTTCGCAGTAAAAAAGTAGCCGCCTGAGAATTATGGTTATGCCCCAGGTAACCCTCCCATGGGCCATCCGGTTCGG
>CAYXIT010000049.1:16583-22906 GCA_964465275.1 uncultured Bacteroidales bacterium
CCTCAGGTACGCGGGGGCGCCAGTGCCTGATGTTTCCGATGTCCCAGCGGTAGAAGAAAATCTCTGATATTTTATAATCCGTATAGCTATTCACATCCATAAGAGTTTCAATATATTCAAAGTGCTCATGCTGCTGCAGTCCGTTGTCTTCAATAAACTGTATCATGCTCTGATAATGTTCGCGGTCGCCCTCACCGATTTGCAGGCTGGTATAAGCAAGCAGGTCAATATTATCCGGATCAGTATCATGATGGGTTTCCAGATAATACTTATCATAGCGTTCGCGGATGTTTTGTATGCCCCAGTATTCACCGTTGATGTATAGTACTGCCGGCCGAAAACCCTGCCGGTCAAGATGGGTTTGCTCCAAAAGAATCTGCATAAACCCGTCACGCAGCATGGTTTGCCACATGTCGTGACCAGATTGTCGCAATACAATACGCTTAAAACTTTGCACAGGATAATCAGGAAATAATTCATGCTGCAGCCAGCTGTCGCCATATTCATTTCTAAAATATACACGCAAAGATTTCTGTGGGAAACTGCGCGATGTGCCCCCATGGATGCGAATACCAATTCCGCCGGAGTATTCAGGGTTTCCCTTTTCATCAAAAAGCTCAAAAAAAGCAGGACGTTCCCATTCATCGCCCGTTTGATGATAATTGGCAATTTCACTGCTTCCCGCCACATATATTCCAAAATCATCATCAAAAAGATTTTCCTGCGGAGTAACAATAGAAACCACTGATATTTCATGGGAAAAATTATCGTTATCATTCACAAAAAAAACAGCATGTGCAATCGGTCCGGGAATAAAACCTTCACGGAAAGCCCTTGCTTTTACTACCATTGCGCGAGGCAAACCTTCTGACGGCGGCTTCCAGTTAGGTGATGTGGGAATAAGTGAAATAGCTGGGGCTTCATTACTGCGGTCTCTTATCTGGAAGGGCTGATCATAAATTTCTGCGTTTACATCAGGATCAGAACCATCCGTCGTAAAGCGAATTACAGCCTGTGGATCAGGGTGACTTATAACAAGGAAAAAGGGTTGGGCATAAAAACCTGAGGAATGCGAAAAAACAATCTCCTGCATGATGCCTTCATATTCATTATTGATCGTGTTAACTTCATTTGAAAAACTTCGGTATGAAAGAAAAATCGTAAGCAATACAATCATACCGGTCAAAAAGAATTTTGCAGGAAACAATTTTGCTTCCCGAAAAGAAACAGATACAGATTGAATAATGCTGATCATATTCTGTTAATAGTGCGAATAATTAATGCAAAATCTAACGCCAATAATCAAAATTCTAATATTGCAATGTTACGAAATTACACAATAATAGCCGATTGATACAATGGTATTTTTTTAATACACCTGCGAACATATTTAAATTAGCTTTGTTACTGATTTAATAAGAAACTTAACGTTTGGTTTATGAAAACAAAAGAAAGGCACAAAATATTTTTAGCTATATTGGGTCTGTTTATATTTTTATTGCCTGAACTTCAGGCACAAAACGGTACCATCCGCGGCAGGGTATTCAATGAAAAGAATAACGAACCCCTCCCCTTTACCAATCTTATCATCGACGGAACCAATATAGGAAGTACATCCGACCTTGATGGTAACTTTCTTTTTACAGGTCTGGAGCCTGGTTTTGTTCGCCTGCGTGTTTCAGCAGTAGGTTTTGAAGATAAGGTTACCGAAGAATTTATGGTTACCAATGCAAGAACTGCAAATATTGACATACCCATGCGTGAAAAGCAAACTGAACTGGAAGAGGTTGTCGTTGAAGCATCTCAGTTTCAGCGTCGTGAAGAAAGTCCGGTTTCATTGCGCCGGCTGGGAATTTCGGAGATTGAACGCAGCCCGGGGAGTAACCGCGACATCTCAAAAGTTATCCAATCTTTGCCAGGTGTTGCCTTTACACCTGCTTTTCGCAATGATGTGATCATACGTGGCGGAGGACCCAACGAAAACCGTTTTTTCCTTGATGGTGTTGAAATCCCTAATCTGAACCACTTTGCCACACAGGGCGCGAGTGGTGGTCCTGTAGGCATTATTAATGTGGATTTTATCCGTGAAGTGGAGATGTATTCATCGGCCTTTCCGGCCAATCGGGGAAATGCGCTGAGTTCAATATTTGAATTCCGCCAGGTCAGGGGCGACTCGGAGCGGTTCAACTTCAGAGGCACCGTGGGTGCCAGCGACCTGGCCCTTACTCTTGATGGGCCGCTCAGCGAAAATACCACCATGATCTTTTCTGCCCGGAGATCTTATCTGCAGTTTATTTTTGGTGTGATAGGTTTGCCTTTTTTACCCACTTACAATGATTTTCAGTTCAAGACCGATACAAGGCTGAATGACCGGTCAGAGCTTACCGTAATAGGCATTGGTGCTCTTGATCAGTTTCAACTCAACCTTGATGCCAATGAAACTGAAGAGCAACGTTTTATCCTTGATTACCTTCCTGTCAGTGAGCAATGGAACTACACCCTGGGAGCTGTTTACAGAAGATTCCGCGACAATGGTTTTGACCGTTTTGTACTGAGCAGAAACATGCTCAGAAACTTTTCCTATAAATATCCCAATAATGATGAATCACGCCCAAGAACCTTCGATTACGAATCGGATGAAATAGAAAACAAAGTACGTTACGAAAGAACTTCACAACTGGGTGCCTGGCGTATTATGGCAGGTGGAGGCGGTGAATATGCAAAATATCTCAATGATACTTATAGGGAGATCTTTCTTTTCAACCAACCGGATACAATAATTTATGATTCATTTCTTGAGCTTTACAAATGGAGCCTGTTTGGGCAAATAACCCGCGGGTTTTACAACGATAAACTAACACTTTCTTTTGGGGTAAGAACCGATGCCAATAATTATTCATCAAATATGGCCAACCCGCTCAACCAGCTTTCTCCTCGCTTATCGGGTTCCTATCAACTGCGCGAAAACCTTACATTCAATGCCAGTACCGGAAGATTTTTTCAGCTTCCTTCTTATACTACACTGGGATACAGAGATAATGAAGGCGTTTTGCGCAACAAGGAAAACAACCTGAAATTTATCAGCGTAGATCACTATGTTGCAGGATTTGAATATCTTCCTACCCGTCAGACCAAAATCACAATTGAAGGATTCTACAAAAACTACCGGAATTATCCTTTTTCAGTAAATGATTCTGTTGCTATAGGAAGTAAAAGTGTGGATTTCGGTATTTTTGGTGATGAAGAAGTTACATCTACCAGCAGTGGAAGAAGCTACGGAGCCGAGCTGCTTTATCGGGAACAGCGTTTCAAAAACCTGAACATAATATTGTCATATACATTTGTCAGAAGTGAGTTTGAAGATGTACGATCAGATGATTACATACCTTCAGCCTGGGATAGCAGGCATATCGTTAACCTTACTGCTACCCAAAAGCTTCCCCGCAACTGGGATATAGGAGCCAAATGGCGGTTTTCAGGTGGCGCTCCCTACACACCCTTTGATCTGGAACTATCAACCCGTGCTGATGCCTGGGATGCCCGGCGGCTTGGATATCTTGATTATTCCCGGTTTAACTCAAACAGATTGCCTGCATTTCATCAGCTTGATCTGCGCATCGACAAGCAATACTTTTTTAATAACTTTTCGCTAATGTTTTACCTGGATATTCAGAATGTTTATAACTTTCAGTCGGAATTGCAACCCAATCTTTTGCGTGAAACCGATGATGCCGGTAATCCACTACCTGCAGAAACTGATGGCAATGGAGTAAGTCGATATCAGTTGAAAGAACTCCGCAATTCAACGGGCACTGTTTTACCCAGTATAGGAATTATGTTTGAATTTTAAAAAAATCTGATCATGAAGAAAAGTAAAAAACATTATGCATCAGCACTGATATTTTTGCTGGCATTACCTATATTCACAGCATTTATTTCAGATAATAATATGCAGCAACGCTGGTGGCAGCGGAAAAAAGAAAAACAGCCTCCCCTGGAATTCAGCACACTGGATGATGCCGGTGGATATCAGCTTCAGATCAGCTTTACCAAAGGAAAAACGCACAACCACCCCTTAATGGCTTTCTGGATTGAAGATACTGCAGGAAATTACATCCAGAGTTTATATGTGGCTGAGTCCATTGCCAAAGGCTATTTTCGCCATGGAGATGCATCCACCGGCCGCTGGGAACCCGGACCGCTGAGAAGACCCGCAGCTTTGCCCTACTGGGGACATAAGCGCGGTATCAAAGCCCCGGACGGTTACTACATCCCAACTCAGGATAACCCCATGCCCGACGCGGTTACAGGCCCCACACCCAAAGCCGATTTTATCCTCACCACAAATACCCGGCATATTGAGCCAAGGGTGTTTCATGTGATGATGGAGATAAACCAGAGCTGGGACTGGAACCGTCACTGGCACAACAACAAGTTCCCCGATGATCCTTATTATAAAACTTCCAGCCAACCTGCACTGGTTTATAAAGCTGTAATCAATCTGGATGATCCGCAGGAAGAGTATACAATGCAGCCTATTGGTCACAGCCACTGGTCAGGTGCTACAGGCGAACTTTTTGATGACCTTGGTACCATTACTACGGCATTGCATATTGCCGATGAAGTAAAGGTGAAAGTGGTGAGGTAAATAACCTATAGTGGCTGGCCTTAAACTTTGCCTAAAATTCTATATTTAATTATCTTTGATACAAGATAACTCAGAAAAATAGATACCATGGCTCAATTTACAGTAATCGTTCCTGATGATAAGGTTAATTTTTTTGAAAACCTGCTTAAAAGTCTTAAGTTTAAAGGTGAATTAAAAGAAAACATTGAACTGACAGAAGAACAGATCTCAATTCTGGAAGAACGACTGGAAAATTATAAAAAAAGGCCCGAATCATATCAGGACTGGGAAGAGATTCAAAAAGATATTGAGAAAAGGATATGAATTACAGATTAAAAGTTGATCCTTATGCAAGGATAGAACTTGAAGATCATATCGAATGGTATAACATGAAACAAGCAGGATTAGGAAACCGTTTGTTTAATAATATAAAAGAAGCATTCTCCAGGATTGAGCAAAACCCATTCGGCTATGCCTTAAGATATAAAAATACCAGAGCAATTCCATTAAAAAAATTCCCATTTACAATTCACTATGTCATTGATGAAGAGAATAAAACCATAGGAATTCTCTCCTTTTTTAAAACGCATCAGAATCCTGAAAAGTGGAAAAGAAGAACAAAATGATGTCTTTTTAAATACACTTCCTTAGTATTCAAAGTAAACTTTACACATCTTTATTTTTCTAATCCGTCCGTTTTTACTAATTTGCGATCCATAATTTGTTTTTTATGGAATTGCTAAATAATGAACAGTTAAAGGATCTGCTTGCCCTTCGCAAGTGGTTGCATAAAAATCCCGAACTTTCCGGAAAGGAACAAAACACATCGCGAAAACTTGAGGAATTCATCCGGCAAACATCACCTGATAAGATCATAACAGGGTTGGGTGGTTATGGCGTTGCTGCCGTATATGTTTTTGATGAGAAAGGACCCACAATATTGGTAAGGGCCGACATGGATGCACTGCCCATTGATGAGGTGAATACTTTTGCACATAAATCAGAAAATAACGGCGTATCGCACAAATGCGGACACGACGGACATAGCACAATTCTTAGCGGACTGGCTATGGCATTGAAGAATAATCCCTTTCCCAATGGCAGAATTGTTTTGTTATTTCAACCCGAAGAAGAAACCGGGCAAGGTGCCGCTAAAGTAATTGCCGATGAAGCATTTAAAATGATAAAACCTGATTATGCAATTGCCTTGCATAATTTACCCGGATTTGAAAAGGCCGCGATAGTACTCCGGGACGGACCATTTGCTGCTGCATCAACCGGTATGATCGTGAAAATTACAGGGGCATCTTCGCACGCTGCCCATCCAGAACAAGGAAATAGTCCGGTAAAAATGCTCGCACAGGCAATGCAGGACCTTCCCGAACTACCAGACAGGAAATCATCGAAATTCAAAGACTTTGCCCTGGCCACCATCATTCATGCAAAGCTCGGAGAGGTTGCATTCGGTACCAATCCCGGCAAGGCAATTATGATGGCAACTCTGCGCACTTACTACAACGATGACATGGATATTTTGGTAAAGGAATCCGAAAAACTCATCAAAAGTCTGGCTGAACAATACAAAATGCAGATTGAAATATCTTATACAGAAGAGTTTCCGGCCACAATCAACGATAAAGCATTGAACGAAGGAAAAGCCTTCTGCGTGTAACTTACGAGTGTATGGATATGAAAA
>CAYXIT010000050.1:0-7154 GCA_964465275.1 uncultured Bacteroidales bacterium
CAACATCAAGATCCATGCGTAAACCTTCTATACCTTCAATACCTGACGATTCGATCTTTCTTTGAATATCTTCAGTTATTGAGATCAGGTTATCAAAGTCTCTTCCGCTAACTTCAAGGTTTATGGCTGCACCTGTAGGCGGGCCGGTCATGTTTTTACTTATATTGAACTCTACACCGGGATAAGAGTCAAGAAGTTTTTCGCTTATTTCAGACATTATTTCACTTGTGTTCAATCCCTCCCGGTTCTCAAATTCCAGAAATGTTACTGTAATTCTGCCTCTGTTTGGGGTATCTCCGGCATCATTTTCCATTTCTCCCACAGCTCCCCGCCCAACTGTTGTAAGCACAGATTTAACAATATGACGATAGGGCTCAATAATCTTTTCTACATCTTCTTCAATAATTTTTACCTGGCGGTTGGTTTCTATAATATCAGTACCGATTGGGAGCTCCGCAATGATATTTATGAACTTGGGCTCGTTTTCAGGGAAAAATAACACATTGGGCTGACGAATGCCAAAGAATACAACGGAAATCAGGAGAAAAACGATGGTACCTGCAACAAAGAAATATGGGTGTTTGCCTCTTAATGCAAATTGTAATGTACGACGGTAAAGGTTTTCGTTAAACGGAAGAAGTTTGTTCCTGAAGAAATCCGATAATCTCCTGAAAACAAAATAACCCAGAGCAATTAAAATTGCAATTAGGATTAGAATATTAGCCCAGAGAGTTATTTCGAGGAAATGTAGCAAAATACCTGCAAGAAGCAGGCTACCTATTATTATGAGCCTGATACGGGTTTTCTTTTTTCGGTTTGCTGAACTTTTGCCGCTTTGATCGTCTGCTTCGCCTTCTTTGAAAAAGGATTCTGAGAATACCGGGATGATAACCAGTGCGACAAAAAGAGAAGATGTTAACACTATAATCAATGTGAGGGGCAGATACTTCATAAACTCTCCAACAATTCCGCCCCAAAAAGCAAGAGGTAAAAATGCTGAAAGTGTCGTTGCTGTTGATGTAATAATAGGCCAGGCAATTTCACCAATGGCTCTTTTTGCAGATTCCAAAACACTAAAGCCACGTTCAACATATCGGAAAATATTATCAACCGCAACAATGGCATTGTCAACCAGCAAACCCAGCGCAAGGATAAGTGAAAACAGAACAATCATATTAATCTGTATGTCGGCTATGCCAAAAACAAGAAAGGAAATAAGCATCGACATAGGTATTGCAATACCCACAAAAAGTGCATTTTTTAAGCCCAGGAAAAAGTAAAGAACCAGTATAACCAGGATTACAGCCATAATAACGCTGTTTTCAAGATTGCTTAGCTGTGTCCTGATCTCTTCAGACTGATCGTTGGTTATGGTAATATTCAATTCATCGGGTATATTTCCTTCTTTTCGAGACTCATCCAGAGTAATCATTATTTTTTCAGTTGCTGAAAGCAGGTTTTCTCCTGCTTTTTTTACAACCTGTAATGAAACCACGGGCTGGTCATCAAGCCGGGCAAAACTTGAAGGGTAGGCATATGTATCAATAATTTCAGCTACATCACGGAGAAAAACAATATGCCCTCCTTCCTGTTTGATTATAATTCCCTCCATCTCGCGTACGTCGGTAAATTCTCCATCAGTTCGCACTGCCCAACGGGTTAAATCATCAAAAAGCAACGAACCTCCCGAAATGGAAATATTCTCCTGCATAATTGCATTCTCGATGTCCTGGAAGCTCAACTCAAGCGCATCCAGCTTAATGGGATTCACATTGATCTGGATTTCTCTTTCGTCAATACCCGTTATGTCAACTTTTGATATTTCAGGAATTGCCTCAATTTCTTCCTCGAGAAAATCCGCAAAACGCTTTAACTCGTTGAGGGTAAAATCTCCAGAAAGGTTAATGTTTATGATAGGAAATTCGGAAAAATCAATATCCAAAACAACAGGATCAGCCGGGAGATCGTTTGGCAGATCACCTTTAACCCTGTCAACTGCATCTTTTACATCCTGCAGTGCTGCTTTAATGTCTACATCTGTTTGAAATTCCACAAAAATGCTTGAGTTGTCCTGGGTTGATGTGGAAGATAGTTTTTTGATACCGGTAATGGTATTGATTTCGTTTTCCAGGGGGCGTGTAATAAGGTTCTCAATATCAACAGGTGGGTTACCGGGATAAATAGTTTGAACCAAAACAGTTGGTATAACAACATCAGGGAACAATTCTTTGGGTAACGACCGATAGGTTAAGGTACCAAAAATTGCAAAAAGCAGTGTGAGAAGAAAGATCGTATTCTTGTTTTTCAGGGCAAATGTTGTAAGCCCGAACTCACGGAATTTTATTTTATTAGATTTTTTCGGATCCATTTTTTGCGTTTTCAAAAAGTTCGTTTTTCAATTATTCCGGATGTATTCGTGTAATATCAGAATTTGGTTTTTATTCGTTTGTTACAGCAACCATGTCAGATGGAATACTAATCAGGGTGCCATCATTTACCCTGTTGTGTCCCTGGTTTATTACCAGGTCACCGTTGGAAATACCCGATTTAATCATTGTTCTGCCTTCTCCCGAAAGTCCTCTTTCTATGTAAGTTTTATTTGCAATCCAGTCTTCATTTTCATCTTTGGCTGCAGTAAATATATAGTGGCCCTGAAGATCCTGCTTGATCAATATTGATGGAATTACAAGAGCTTCATCAGTTGAGAAAGAGGGAATGCTTACGCTTGCTACCATGTTGGGTTTAAATTTCTGATTTTGATTATTGATTCTAAGCTGAAGCCTGAATGTCCTGTTCTCAGGGTTGATTACATTACCTAATCGGTGAATGGGAACTCGTTCTTCATAATCAGGATAGGCAGGAAATCTTAAGATTACCCGGTCATTCGGTTCAATATTAGGTAAAAAGGACTCGGAAACATCTGCATTAATGTAGATATTATCCAGGTTAATTATTTGCATCACTGCATTACCCGGCATGGCCAGTTCACCTTCCTTGGAGAAAATATCATCAACAATGCCTTCGATGGGTGCATACATAACAGCCATATCCAGTTGCGATTCCAGGCTCTTCAGACGTGATTGAAGACTTTCATAATTATTTTTTGCTTCGAGGTACTGGATTTCACTGCCAATTTCCTGTTCCCACAAACTTTTTTGTCGGTTATAAACCGTTTGTGCCAGTTGAAGCGAAGTTTTTATTTCGGAAATATTGTTCTCAATTACACTTGTATTCAAACGTGCCAGTTCCTGATCTTTTTTTACCCTTTGTCCTTTTTCAACCAGTATTTCTTTGATTTGTCCGCTGGTTTCCGGGCTTATCATTGCATATTTTACAGGTTCAACGCTTGCGTTAATATTGAAATAATGATCAAATGATTGCGGTTGCACTTCTGTAAGCGTAACGGGTGTACGCACGCGGTTTTGTGGTGCTTCCCCTAAAGCTTCAAGTTCCCGTTCCAGTTCCGAAACTTTTTGGTTGAGTTCAACTATTTGTTCATTGTATTCGGTAATCTTTTGCCGAATATTTTCCGCATCGCTATTTTGTTCATTATTATTCTCACAGGCAGCAAGAAAGAAAAATAAAAATAAAGCAATAAAGGCAACTCTTTTACTTATAAGTAAACTTTTATAACGATTTGGTGATCTGCGAACTAGTAACTTTTTCATGATTCTAAAATTTGGATAAAATGAAAACCTGATGTCATTATTTTAAATGGTTGTTTTTATAAACGGCCTAAAGCCTTTTCGAGTTTGTTTTTGGCATTTAGTAATTCAAACATTGCGTTGATATAACCTGCCTGGGTTGAAAGAAACTGATCACTGGCCTGGGTAAGTTCAAGGCTTGTGGCCATTCCCTCACGATACATGATTTGTGTTCGTTGAAGTATTTTCTCCGCAAGTTCAAGATTATCCTTTTCACTGTTATATTGCTCAAGGGCAGTTTGCATGCCTGAATAGGCTTCCTGTTTCTGAAGTATAAGATTTTGTTTAACCTGCAGGGTATTATTCTGAGCCTTTTCCAGCTCAAGTCGCGCCTGCTTGACCCTGGAAGCACGAAGTCCACTGGAGAAGATGGGTATATTTATGTTCAATCCAATGATTGATGTAGGATACCAAGAGTTACCACTTTCAAAAAAGTTAAATTCATTACGGAAAGCATTCTCTTGACGTGTGTAAAAGGCAGAAATATTCGGCAAATAAAAACTCCACTCGCGGCGCATTGTCATAAGCTGCATTTTCTCCTGCGATTGCATGATGCGAAAATCAATATGATTTTCAGGGTTAAATTCATACACACTTAAAATTTCAAGAGAAATGTTTCCGAATAGATTCTCAAGGTTATCAGTAAGTTCCAAAGGATGTTCTACGTCCAATCCGATTTGAAATTTCAGCAAATTAAGTGAAAGATCTTTTTGCCTTTCCATGCTGGCAATCCTGTTTCTCAGGTTAGCAACAGTAAGTTTAAGCTGATCAACGTTTATGGCATCGGTAAATCCTGCATCGAACATCTTTTGGGTTTCAAACAATGTTTTTTCCAGATTTTCCAGATTTTCCTGCATTATTTCCAGATTTTGCACTGTGGCCAGATTCAGATAATAGGTTTCAGTAACCATGCTATTGATTTCTATTTCCGATTTCTGGTAGGTTCTCTGGCTTAACTCCCTGAAAATGCGTGCAGCCTGCAAACCAACTATATAGCTCCCGTCAAAAATCAGTTGATTTACCGATAGGGTTGCAGTTAAGTTTTGTTCGGTACCGAATTGTATTTCTGCAAACTCTCCCGGTTGGCCGCCAAAAAATTCTGCAGGTACCAGGTTGGTTGGTATATCGGTAAAATACTGGTAACCTACCGAACCGTCAATCTGCGGTAATCCCGATGCAGTAATTTCCCATACCTGCCTTGCTGCAATGTTGGCATCTGCTTTGGCGTTTCTGAGCTCCAGATTATGTTCAAGAGCATATCTGCGGGCTTCTTCAAGACTCAGCCTGAGAGGTTCTTCACCATAAACAAATCCCGATGATGAGAATAAAAATTTCAGGCAAATAGAGCTAAACACGACAAAAGTGAGATTTCTAAAATTCATACTGTAATTGTTTTCTTTATCATACTGTTGCAAAATTATTTTGCAATTAAGGATATCTTTAATGAAATTCGTTGATCGGCATTAATATGAAGGTGAATGACCAATCTAAACTATTCAAAATGTATTTTGTTTAATAAAGGTTTACCATTTATGTATATTTTCTTCCAGATATTTTATTCCTTTTGTATTTGATATGCCTCTTATATGGTATATGAAGAGTGTTCGAAAAACTTCTGTTAAAGAATACTTATCCAGGGGTTGCCACAAATCGGTTTGGTACATCTCCATCCTTGAAACATAGGCTCTTGCAATGATTTCATAATTCAAATCATCACGGTATAAGCCTTCCTTAATACCTGTTTCTATATTATCTATGATATGTCTGAAAATTTCTTCACGCTTAAACTCCAGTACTTCATCCCACACATCCGGATAATACTTTTGTAAGTCATATGTAAGCGACGCATTAGAGTTCTTCAGGTGTTCGGCAAAAAAAATTGTCATCATCATCAACTTATCAATGGCATTTGCCCCGGGTTTATTCAGCATATCGCTTATGCCGCATTTTTGTATATGTATGAGGTGATGAATTACTTTTTTTACTACATCCTTTTTATCCTCAAAGTGTAAATACAATGTTTTTTTGGAGACTCCCAACTCACGTGCAAGATCATCCATTGTTACACTTTTAATACCATAGCGAAAATATATGTCAGCAATCTTTTGAATGATATCCTGCATGTTATACCGATCTTTTATGCTATTAATTTTTTTTTAAGTTTCTGCTATTGTAAACTCAGGAAACTAAAATTACAAAAAAAGTTTCCATGGTGTAACAAGATTTTTTTCAGATTGTTTTAAACCGGTAAGGATTTAACGAAAAATTAAAATGAAGTTTAAACGCAATGTGTTATTTCCTCAATTTACATATTTTACCTGTTGCTTACAGCTCTTCTGATGGCATAGCGTCCAAACCTTCGTCTTATGCGGTCAAGGGTTTGATACAAGTTTACCATTTCGGGAGTATCTTCAAACATGTGCAGTTGCTGCGAGCCGCTTACCAGGTGGCTCAGACGCACACCTACCAGTCGTATGAGCATACGGCGGGTGTATAGTTTGTGGAAGAGTTCGCGGGCGGTTTGTATCAGAACATGGTCAAAAGCGGTGTAAGGGATGCGCTTCTGCAGGGTGTGGGTATCGAAGTTTGCGTAACGGATCTTTACGGTAATGCAGGCGGTGAGTTTGTTTTGCGAACGCAGGTCGAAACAAAGGCCTTCTACCATAGTGGCCAGCAGGTTGTTGATGCCGGCAATGTCAATGGTATCCTGATCGAAGGTATGCTCAGTACTTATAGATTTACGTTCCCAGTGGTTGTATACCGGCGTGTTATCAACACCGCGTGCCCGTCTCCATATTTCAATGCCGTTTTTACCCATTAAACGTTCCAGCATTTCCATGGGCATCTGTTGCAGCAGTGCCACTTTGTCGATACCCAGGTTGCGCAGGTTGATGTAGGTTTTTTCACCAATCATGGGAATTTTACGGATGGAAAGGGGAGCCAGAAAAGGAATGATGCCCGGCTGTTCTACGTAAAGTTCGCCGTTAGGCTTGGCCTCACCCGTGGCAACCTTGGCTACGGTTTTGTTGGCCGATAAACCAAAGCTGATGGGCAAACCGGTTTCTTTGATGATGGTATGACGCAGTTCGTGTGTCCATTTCAGGCTGCCGAAAAAACGATCCATCCCTGTAATGTCAATATAGTGTTCGTCGATGGATGCTTTTTCATACAAGGGCGCTTTGTCGGCAATAACTTCCGTTACCAGGTTGGAATATTTGCTGTAAGCCTCCATATCGCCACGTATCACAATGGCATCAGGGCAAAGCTGCAGGGCCATCTTCATGGGCATGGCCGAGCGTACTCCGTAGCGGCGGGTTTCATAACTGCAACTGGCTACCACGCCACGTCCTGATGTACCGCCAATGATAACAGGTTTGCCCTGCAGACTGCTGTTGAGCAGCCGTTCTACCGACACGAAGAAGGTGTCGAGATCGAAGTGGACGATATGGC
>CAYXIT010000050.1:7164-7730 GCA_964465275.1 uncultured Bacteroidales bacterium
TTATTATATGTCATTTATCAGATGCTGAGAACCGAAGGTTCGAAGTCCCGTCCATACGGGATCAAATGTTTAATTATTGATAGTATTACAATCATGAATTATGTTTGTAATTTAATCAAAAAGATGTAGCTTTGTAAAGGAATTTTGTTAAAAAATCAGTCAATACCTTAACTTGTTGTTTATCAATTTGCAAATATTCACAACCATGGAACTTTTTTTTGCAACCAATCTGAAATTGCTCCGCAAACGCCGCAAACGCACCCAGGATGATGTGGCTTTCTCTACAGGCATCAAGCGTCCTACCCTCAGCGGATACGAAAACAGCGGAGTGCTGCCCAGCGTGGAAAACCTTCTGGCCCTTTCCGATTATTTCGGCATATCAGCCGATACATTGCTTCGGGTAAATTTACATGTACTTTCAGAATACCAGCTTTCGCAACTGGAGCGGGGAGGTGATGTATATGTGCGTGGAAGTAACATACGTGTACTGGCGACCACCATCGATAAAAGCAACCGCGAAAATATTGAGCTGGTTGCCGAAAAAGCGAAGGCAGGCTACAGCACCG
>CAYXIT010000050.1:7767-20088 GCA_964465275.1 uncultured Bacteroidales bacterium
AATATATTAAAGAATTGCCGCGATTTCAGCTTCCTTTCCTGTCGGCCAATAAAAAATACCGCAGTTTCCAGGTGAGCGGCGACTCTATGCTCCCGATACCCGAAGGAGCATGGATTACCGGCGAATTTCTCCAGGACTGGGACAATATTGTGAGCGGGCAACCATATATTATTCTTACCCTCAACGACGGTGTTGTTTTTAAAATTGTTGAAAATCAGATTAAGGAAAGAGGTGTCCTGCGCTTGTACTCTTTGAACACCCTTTATCAGCCTTATGATGTGAATGTGGCAGATGTACGCGAAGTATGGCGGTTTAAAAATTTCATTGCTGAAGAAATACCGGGAGAAAGTAACCCGCAGCAAAGCCTGGCACGAATGGTGATGGAACTTAAGAAAGATGTGGAGGAAATCAAAGTAAAGTTGAAATAGGTATCAGGTTTTTGTTTTGAACTTTTTTTGACTACTACTGCTTGTATATGTTAAAGGTTTAGTTATGAAAAAGTATTTTAAATCAGATACAAAAAATATTGGCTTGAGCCGATCTTTAACAGGTGTTTTGGTGATACTCTTTTTATTGGCGGGATCGCAAACAAAACTGCTTTCACAATCTCTGCCCTTTAACAACAGCCATTTTATTACTGTTGATGAATTAAAGCTGCACTATCGGCTTTGGAATGTAGAAGAAGAAAATATTCGGGGAAATGTTTTGATGGTTCATGGATTTGGCGGTTCAACCTTTTCATGGGAACAGGTTGCTGACAGTCTTCAGCAACTGGGCTATCGCGCCGTTGCTGTTGACGTACCACCTTTTGGCTACAGCGATCGTGCACCCCGGCAGAACCCTGCTACTCAAAAAGGAAAGAAACCATAATGATCTTTGAGTTGAGTCGGTCAATAGAATTGGCAAACATGCTGTTTTCTCTTGACAGCATATCTCTCATTCCAAAAGATGCCTTGATCTCGGTTGAGAATTTGAAGTAATAAAAATAGTAGTCAAACCCCACACCCAGTTCATAAAAGAAATCATTTTTGCCAATGGTAACCAGCAACTCATCTTCAAAATCTTCTTTGTCTTCAGCCGAAGCAAGGTCGTAACTGTATTTGAATCCGCCTATTACATAAACCCGCGTATTAAGCATCCTTACTGATTTGTATTTCAGATGCAGGGGAAAATCAATGAATGTACTTTCAAGCTGCTGTGTGCGGGTAATGGGGCTGTTGTTTTTTATTCCATGATATACGATATTACGATCGCCAAATGTTAGTGTCGGAATGAAACGAAGATCCCACTGGTCAGTCAAACGAAGATTAGAAACTATACCAATGTTAAAACCGTTTTCCGCACGGGTCATTACTGAATTCAGAGTGTCAAATTCAGCGATGAGGTTACCTGCCATTTCTACATTTTGAAGATTGCTTATGGGTTTTAAGGAGAAATCCATCTTGTTGAGCCCGAGAGAAAACCCAAAATGATAATCCTTTTGATCGTGCTGAGTGCGGTTTTCAAATCTGAAAGCACGGTTTCTCTGTGAATGGACCGGACCCACTGCCGTTATAAAAAACAACAGCGTAGAAATAAAAACAAAAAAACTGCTTCTTGTGGTCACTTTATCTAAATTAAAAAATGTTGTTAATACTTTTCTGCAGGGCTATATGCTCAAAAACGTATGTTGATGTTTAATATTGCGATAAAGTTATTGAAATATTTTTTGATCGGGAAAATGATAATGATCTGCAGTGATCAAATCAATGTTAAGAACCCTGGAAAATACAATACAATTGGTATTTATTTTACTGCTTCATATAAATAGGTGATTCCCATGGTAAGCTTTTTAGAATGTGCTGTTTTAAAACCACTTTCTTTGAGAAGGCCGGTAAAATTGTCTCCGTAAGGAAAAGTTTTAACTGATTCGGGCAAGTATTTATAAGACTCGTAACTTCCGCTGAAAAATTTCCCCCATACAGGTAATATGAAATTAAAATACATGCTGTAGCCTTGTTTTACCGGGAATCTGTCTGGCATTCCAAATTCAAGAATCATCAAAACCCCACCTGGTTTAAGCACCCTGTATATTTCTTTAAGTCCTTTAAGCGGCGTTTCAAAATTACGTACTCCATAGGAAACTACTGCTGCATCAAAGCTTTTATCTTTGAATGGCAGGTTCTCAGAATCGCCTACCTGCAGTGTTATGATATTTTGCAGATTTTTCTTTTGAATCTTTTTTTCGCCCATCTCCAGCATTATCTCAGCTATATCGATACCTACAATCTTTGATGGCTTTAGTTTTGACAACTCAATTGCAAGGTCTGCTGTACCGGTAGCCACATCAAGAATGCTGTCGGGCTTGTATCCGGCAAGATCTTTTCTTAGCCTCCTGCGCCATTGGCGATCAATTCCAAGAGACAGGAAATGATTCAGGTAATCATATTTGTGGGCAATTTTATTAAACATCCCGCGCACTTCTTCTTTTTCGGCCATCTTATACAATTTGTTGTTTATCTTTTACTTTGATTGAATATTAAAGGATCTCATAATTTTATGATCTAAAACTCAAAACTGTTTTTTTATGGTGCCAGTCTTACCCTTTCCCAGGTATTTTTATCTTCTGATTTTATGTAACGTATTCTGTCATGCAATCTGCCTGGTCGTCCCTGCCAGAATTCAACCATTTCCGGGATAATTCTGTAACCTCCCCAGAAATCAGGACGGGGAATGGATTTATCTTCGAATTTATTTTTTAGTTTCCAAAAATTCTCAACCAATACATCCCTGTTTGGTATTTCAGTACTTTGCTCTGAAACCCATGCACCCAGCTGACTTTCCCTGGGGCGGCTTTTAAAATATACATCAGATTCTTTTTCAGATACTTTTTCAGTCAAACCCTCTATTCTTACCTGCCTCTCTAGCCCCAGCCATAAAAACACCAGACTCACTTTCGGATTTTTTTCAATATCTCTTGCTTTTCTACTGGTATAGTTTGAGTAAAATACAAATCCTTTACTGTCAACCTCTTTTAAAAGTACAATACGGGCACTTACATTACCATCCGGATCAGCAGTAGCAAGTGTCATTGCATTTGGTTCTGGTAAACCTGCTGCAACCGCCTGATCGAACCAAAGGTTAAATTGCTCAAGCGGATCATGCAGAACATCATCAAGACTCAGTCCGCCTTGTGAATATTCTTTGCGGTATTCATGTAATTTTTTCTTTTGACTCATTGCCGGAAAACAGTAGTTTGAATTTTTTTTAATGTTTTCTGAAGATTAATTTAAAACAAAGTTGGTCTGTGATAGTTCATGAAGATTTTATTCAGGGTTTGCAATACACAATAAACCCATTAACAAAGGTTAAAGAGTTAGTCATCCTGATTTTAGTAACAATTTCCTGGCCTGTTAACCCTGTGAAAGCCTGTTTTAAATCATTTAGCAAAGAATTTACTGCCTCTGGTTACTTAAGTTCTGACAATGCTGTCTTTATTCTTTTAATTGCTTCTTTCAGCAGTTCATTTGAAGTAGCATATGAAAGTCTTACACAGGCAGGCGAGCCGAATGCATCGCCCGGCACAAGTGCTACATATACTTTATTGAGTATGTACATGCAAAAGTCTGATGAGTTATTGATGATATAGTCTCCATTTCTCTTACCATAATAACTGCTTACATCAGGAAAAATATAAAATGCACCTTGTGGTAAATTGGTTTTTATACCTGGAATATCGTTCATGAGTTCAAGTACCATATCGCGTCTTTCCCTGAACTTATCAAGCATACCGTAAGTTTCTTCTGGCAATGTGTGCATTGCTTCTTCGGCAGCTTTCTGACCTATTGAACAAGTAGCGGAAGTAAACTGGCCCTGCAGTTTGGTAGCAGCTTTGGCAATATCAATATGCGATGCGAGGTAACCTAAACGCCAGCCTGTCATGGCAAATCCTTTGGAAACACCATTTACCAATATAACACGATCTTTAATACTTGCAAACTGTGCTATACTTTCATGGTTTTTGTTGAAGTTGATCAATTCATAAATCTCATCAGAAATGATAAAAATATGTGGATTTTTCTCAAAAACCTTTGCCAATGACTCAAGTTCTTCACGACTGTAAACCGAACCGGTGGGATTACAAGGACTTGAAAAAATGAACACTTTCGTTTTGGGAGTTATAGCTTGTTCCAGTTGTTGCGCTGTGATTTTAAAATCATTTTCGATGCCTGCTTCAATGAACACATGCTTACCTTCTGCAAGGCTAACCATGTGATTATAACTAACCCAATAAGGTGTTGGAATTACAACTTCATCACCGGGATCGACCAAACAGAGCAAAGCATTCATTATTGCCTGTTTTGCACCTGTACTTACAACAATTTCTTCAGCATTGTAATCCAGATTGTTATCTCTTTTGAGCTTTTTCACAATTGCTTGCCGGAGTTCATTATAACCATTTACAGGGGTGTAAAAAGTGAAATTGTCATCAATAGATTTTTTCGCTGCATTTTTTATGTTATCCGGAGTGAAAAAGTCCGGCTCACCCAGACTCAGATTAATTACGTCATGCCCCTGGGCTTTGAGCTCTCTGCTTTTTCTTGTCATAGCCAGTGTTTCTGACTCAGTCATTTGATTAATTCGCCTGGATAAATTTATCATGATTCAATGTGTATTAAAGTTATAATGATTGATGTTTTGATTTATTATAAGGTGACATGTGCATTAAATGCGCAAAAATAAGAATTTAAAACTGATTAAACTTTGAAATATATGAATTGAAAAATTTAATAACTATTACTGTTTTAATCAATTTGCAATTTTACATTATTATCTTTGCTCATATTTACTAAGAACGGATAATATGGCAGATATTTTTCAAATAATTGGTTATTTGCTTCCTGCAATTGTTGTTTTTTTAACGGCATGGTACATCTTAAAAGAATTTTTTAAACAGGAAGAACGTAAACGCAAGCTCAAACTGCTTGAGGAAAAACAAAAACTTTCTTTCCCGGTAAGGCTTCAGGCCTATGAGAGGATAGTGCTTTTTCTTGAAAGAATTTCACCTGGAAATCTTGTAATGCGGGTCAATAAGCCCGATCTCAAAGTAAAACAATTTCAGCAATTGCTGATCAAAACCATTCGGGATGAATACGATCATAACCTGTCTCAGCAACTATATGTCACCCATGATGCCTGGGAATTGGTGAAAAGTGCAAAGGAGGAAATGATCAGACAAATTAATATTTCTGCCGGTAAACATGATGAAAATGCTTCTTCTGCAGAGTTAAGCAAGTCACTGCTTGAGATGAGTATTGATAAACTGGCTACAAGAAAAGCACTGAATTATATTAAAACAGAAGCCCGAAAATTATTATAAAGACCATTGATTATGTATACAGGTGTTTTTTTATCAAAAAATTACCTGATAATTTAATAACGATTTATGAGAATCCAGTTGAATAACAGATCTGAGACAATCGAGAAACATCAACGAATAACTGTAAATCAGCTACTTGAATTAAAAAATTTTACCTATAAAATGCTCATGGTACGAGTAAATGATAGTACCATAAAGAGAGATGATTACGATAAAACCTATATTAAAGATGGAGACAAAGTTGCTGTAATTCATCTTATGACAGGAGGATAAAATTAAATTTCCGAAACAAAATGATGAATTCCTATCAAGCTGTCATAAAGCTCTCCGGGTTCTCTGTAATAAATAAGAATTGTATATTCATTTTCAGTAACAGAATGGCTGCCTTCAAACACTGATGGATCTGCTATTTCTGTGTTATCTTCAAGAAAGGCATATTTGTAATCGTAAAAACCTTGCTTAAGTAACAAAACAAGCTCATATTGCGAATCACGATAATTGTATTCCATCTTGTTCTCTGAAGTAAAATTCCATCCTGTAAGTTCTCCCATTACATAAACATTTCCGTCTGTCATTGGGCTGGGTGATGGGAGCGTAAAGTGCACCCGCGTATAATCTCCCTCAAGCATATCGTCAGGATAGTCTTCATTTTTAATTAAATATCTGCCGTTGATGTCATTGGATGTTGTATATCTTAAAAATCTCCTGTTTCTGTCGGGAAGTAAAATCACATTCCATCCCCGTGAAACCGGATTGATTTCATTAACTCTTAAGCTTCTGTATCTAAGGCTCTTGGTGTCAAAGTTTCTGAATTCATTACCTCCCTCAAATAACATTACATCTTCCTGATCATAAATCAACATATTACCCTGCACAAGTCGCGGTTTGATATCGTAAATGGCATTATCCCAACGTCCGTTCTGTGTAATAACAACTTTAAGGTCACGAAACGGATTGGAAATGGGGTAAAGACTTGTATTTATGCGAAAGTTTATTTCCTGCATTATGTCCCGGTATTGAAGATTAACTGCCTGTCTTACCCTGGCATCGACAGTTAGCATCTGTTCAAAAACCATAAATCTTCTTGTAAAAATTACATTGTCAGGATTCCCATCAAGGAAAACTTTCAGTATATAATTGCCTGAAATGATGGGCCTCATATTATTATTGGGAAACTCAAGCTGGTAATGGGTATAACCCACACGCGTATTTCTGGAAAAGGCATAATCTTCAATCCGGTCTTCATAGAACCCCTGAATGTATTCATATTCCATTAGTTCCGACGGCTGCCATAAGGCATTACAATGTATTATGGTATATGCATAATTTTTATAATCTCCGTCAAGGTCATCAAATCGTAATATTAGTCTTTCAGTTGAATTTAATTCTATAATAGGCGGGGTTAATTCCCATCCTTTTCTGTTAAACAAAACACTTTTAATGTTGTTTGAGTATATAAAATCGCCGTATTTCATGAAGTCACGTTGATAGTAATCCTCTGTTGGGGGCTGATTTTGAATGGTTTCCGAATGTTCTTTTGATTCATGTGTAAATAAAGAATTATTTCTCTTTTTACCTTCAAAATTTTCATTATTCGCAAATGGAGATAGTGAAATTGAAATTAAGGTAAATGTGAGTATAAATACTTTAATTTTACGGGTTGTGAAAATGTTGTATAGCATTAGTTGAAGTATTTTTTGGTTAAAAACGTAACTAATTATTTAAATATTTTAATTTTTTAATAAGTTTTTGTTAAATGAAAAATTTCAAAGATTTAAAATTATCTATAAATTTGTCATTTAAAACCGTTCAAAATAAGATCTAAGAAAATGTCAAAGATAATCAAGATCAAAAAGGGATTGAACATCCCGATTATGGGTGAGGCAGAAAAAATTCTTAATTCTGCTCCACGTTCAGCCACATACGGTGTTTGTCCGCCCGATTTTCATGGTCTTACCCCCAAAATGCTTGTGAAGGAGGGAGAAAAGGTAAAAGCCGGAACCCCATTGTTTTTTGATAAATATAATGAAAAAATCATTTTCACATCACCTGTGAGTGGAGTTTTTTCAGATTTGGTACGAGGCGAAAAGCGGCGCATACTGAAATTGGTCATTCAGGCCGATGATTCTGATAAATATATTGATTTTGGTGCTGCTGATCCCGATCAACTTTCCCGTGATGAAATTATAAATAAGCTTTTGCAGAGTGGTCTCTGGCCTTCTATAAGACAGCGCCCCTATTCAATTATCGCCAATCCTGATGATAAACCTAAAGCAATTTTTATTTCAGCATTTAATAGTGTACCGCTTGGCGCAGATCTTGATTTTATTATAAAAGGGCAGGAAAAGGAATTTCAAACGGGGTTAAATGTTCTTGGTAAACTCACCGATGGTAAGGTACATTTGAGTCTGCATGCCGAAAATAATCTTAGCGGTGCATTTTTAAATGCAAAAGGAGTTGAGCTTCACAGATTTTCAGGGGTACATCCGGCAGGAAATGTTGGCATTCAGATTCATCATATTGATCCTATTAACAAGGGTGATATTGTTTGGTATGCAGATGTGCAAAACATTATAATGATTGGAAGGCTGTTTGAAAAAGGCATTTACGATGCTTCCAAAATTATTGCCCTTGCCGGATCAGAAATTCTCAATCCAAGATATTACAGAGTAATTGCAGGAGCATGTATAAATGATATTGTTTCAAAACATCTTCGTGTTGAAGAAGAAATAAATCTTCGATTTATTAGTGGTGATGTATTGAGCGGAACCCAGGTTTCAGAAAATGATTATTTGAGATTTTATGATGAAATGGTTTCTGTTATTCCTGAAGGAGATGCACCGGAGCTATTTGGGTGGATTATGCCCAATTTTGATAAGTTCAGTATTTCAAGATCTTTCCCGGCATTTCTTATGCCCTGGAAGAAATTCCGGCACAATACCAATATCCGTAGTGGTGAAAGGCCATTTGTTGTAACCGGGGTTTATGAGAAAGTATTACCTATGAAAATCATGCCAATGCAATTGCTGAAGTCTATCATGATCAATGATATTGATATGATGGAAAAACTTGGTATTTACGAGGTAGCTCCCGAAGATTTTGCTCTCTGTGAGTATGTGTGTCCTTCCAAGATTCAAATTCAGGATCATATAAGAGAAGGCCTTGATATTATACGTAGTGAGTTTGCTTAATTTAATTTTTCAAGATATTATTAACCCAAAAAATCAATAAATTGAAGGCGTTAATTAATTTAGTAGAAAAGAAGGTTAAACCTAACTTTGAGCCAGGAGGACGATTTGAAAAGCTTCATCGTACCTTTGAAGCTTTTCAAACCTTACTTTATGTCAGGGGTGATGTTACACACTCTGGTGCACATATTCGTGACGCTATGGATATGAAGCGAACGATGATGCATGTAATTATTGCTTTAATACCGCCACTTCTGTTTGGAATCTGGAATGTAGGTTTTCAACATTACCGTGCTCTGGGTATAGATGTTGCTTTTATTGACCAGGTTGTATTTGGACTTGTAAAGGTTCTTCCGATAATTGTGGTAAGTTATGTTTCCGGTCTGGCAATAGAATTTATTTTTGCATCCGTTCGTGACCATGAAGTCAATGAAGGATTTCTTGTTACAGGTATGCTCATACCACTTGTAATACCTGTAACAACACCTCTCTGGATGGTGGCAGTGGCAACAATTTTTGCTGTTATTATCGGTAAAGAAGTATTCGGGGGTACAGGTATGAATATATTGAATCCGGCACTTCTTGCACGGGCTTTTCTGTTTTTTGCTTATCCTTCTTACCTTTCGGGAGAAGTTTGGATTGATACAACCCTTCAGGAAGGGCAGCAACTGGTTGATGGTTTCTCCGGCGCTACGGCACTTGCCGTGCAAGCTATAGGTGAAGGGAATATGCCATCTGATTTTGATATGTTCTTTGGATTTATTCCCGGTTCCATAGGTGAAACATCAACTTTTGCTATTTTGCTGGGTGCTATTGTTCTGCTAGCAACCGGTATTGGTAGCCTTCGAATCATGGCCTCAGTTTTTATTGGAGGTCTTTTTATGGGACTTGTTTTTAATGTATTTGCTGTAAATGATTTTATGGCTCTTCCGGCTTATAAGCACTTGATTATGGGTGGTTTTGCCTTTGGAGCCGTTTATATGGCAACCGATCCGGTATCAGCATCTCAAACAGGTATTGGAAAATATATTTATGGCTTCCTGATTGGTGTAATTACTGTTTTGATAAGGGTTGTTAACCCGGCATATCCTGAAGGAATGATGCTTGCCATACTCTTTATGAATGTTTTTGCACCGCTTATAGATCATTATGTAGTGCAATCAAACGTAAAAAAACGCTTGAAGCGCATGGAGAAAGTTCGTATACAAGCACAGGCTTAAAATTATAAAAAAAGGAAAAAATGAGTAACCGGTATGTTTTTATTTATGCTTCTGTAATGGTTATTGCTGTGGCATTGGTTTTATCTACTGCAGCAACATTGTTAAGGCCATTGCAGGAAAAGAATATGCGCATTGAAAAGATGCAGAATATATTATCTACTATAGGTATTTCTGCATCCCAGGGAGAAGCTATAGAGCTGTTTGAGAAATATATAGTGGAAACCAAAGTACTAAACCATAAGGGTGAAGAAATTGAAGGTGATGCTTTTGAAGTAGACTTGCAGGACGAAAACCGAAAACCCGTTGAAGAAAGACAACTACCTTTATATATTGCTGATCTTGATGATGAAATGTACTATATTGTTCCTGTAAGAGGTAACGGTTTGTGGGGAGCAATCTGGGGGTACCTGAGTTTTCTGGGAGATATGAACACCATTGCCGGAGCAAATTTTGATCATGCCAGCGAAACACCCGGTTTGGGAGCAGAAATAAGCGATCCACCGTTCCAGAATCAGTTTGAAGGGAAGAAGATTTTTGATGATTCCGGTGATTTCCAGTCAGTAAAAGTAGTCAGGGGCGGCGCCCCGGAAGGCGATCCCCATGCTGTTGACGCTATCAGCGGTGGTACAATCACATCCAATGGTGTTACAGCTATGCTTAGAAATGGCCTTCAAGTTTACAAACCCTATTTTGAAAAACAAAAAGAAATATGAGCGAAAATAACAAAGCACTCAAAGAAACTCTTCTTTCTCCAAAAAATAAGAAATTGATTACCGATCCGATCGGTAAAGATAATCCTATTACAGTGCAGGTATTGGGTGTTTGTTCCGTATTGGCTGTAACCGTGCAACTGAGAGCATCCCTGGTTCTTGCCATTGCAGTTGTAGCCGTAATGGGCTTTGCAAATGTAATTATTTCATTGCTGCGGCATGGAATACCACCAAGGATAAGAATCATTGTGCAACTTACAGTAATTGCTTCACTGGTAATTTTGGTTGATCAGGTACTGAAAGCTTTTCTTTATGATGTAAGTCGCCAACTCTCAGTGTTTGTTGGTTTGATCATTACAAACTGTATTATTATGGGTAGACTGGAAGCTTTTGCACTGCAAAATAAAGTGTGGCCTTCATTCCTGGATGGTATTGGTAATGCTGCAGGTTATGGAAGCATACTACTTCTGGTTGCTGCTATCCGCGAATTCTTAGGTTCAGGTACTCTGATGGGTTATCAGATGATCCCTAATTTTTTGTACGAATTTGGATATGTTGACAATGGTTTGATGATTTTACCCCCGATGGCCCTTATAACCGTGGGCGTAATTATCTGGGTGCATCGTCACCGCGATAAAGCCCTTATTGACGTCAGTTAATCAGGTAACAGACTGTTTTTAATTTAAAGTAAACGAAAAATGGAAGATTTAGTAAGTATATTTGTCAGATCAATATTTATTGACAACATGGTATTCGCCTACTTCCTCGGGATGTGTTCTTATCTGGCAGTTTCCCGAACAGTTCAAACATCAGTGGGGTTAGGATTTGCTGTGATTTTTGTACTTGGATTTACTGTCCCGGTCAATTTTCTGCTTGAAAACTATATTCTTGGTCGTGGAGCACTTGCCTGGCTGGGGCCTCAGTTTGCATCTGTTGACCTGAGTTTTCTTACCTTCATTATGTTTATTGCTATTATTGCTGCAATGGTGCAACTGGTAGAAATGATCATTGAAAAGTTCAGCCCTACTCTTTATAGTAGTCTCGGTATATTTCTGCCTTTGATTGCTGTTAATTGTGCCATATTAGGTGGTTCACTTTTTATGCAGGAGAGAAATTATGCAAATATTGCCGAAGCCACATCATTTGGGCTTGGCAGTGGAGTAGGCTGGTTTCTTGCTATTGTAGGAATTGCCGCTATTCGTGAAAAAATAAGGTATTCTAATGTTCCGGCTCCTCTAAGAGGGCTTGGAATAACCTATATTATTACCGGGCTCATGGGAATTGCGTTTATGAGTTTTATGGGTATTGAACTGTAATTATCAATTTTATGAAATTCTTAAGATCATGATATTGTTAGATGTAAGTAATTTGTGGGTTATAACCCTAAGTATAGTTATGTTTCTTGCCATTATGCTTTTACTGGTGGGGGTGTTGCTTTATGCACGCCATAAATTAGTACCCAGTGGCCCGGTTAAGGTTACTATAAATGATGATAAAGAACTTGAAGCCAATGCAGGAGGCACACTCCTCAACACACTTGCTGATAATGGAATATATCTGCCCAGTGCCTGTGGTGGAGGAGGTACTTGTGCTGTTTGTAAGTGCCAGGTATTGGACGGGGCAGGAGATATACTGCCAACAGAGGTGGGGTATTTTACAAGAAAAGAAATTCAGGATAAATGGCGGTTATCATGTCAGGTAAAAGTAAAGCAGGATCTGAAAATCCAAATACCCAAAGAAATATTTGGTATAAAGAAATGGGAATGCGAAGTGGTTTCCAATAAAAACGTTGCTACTTTCATAAAGGAATTTGTGGTGCGCCTTCCCGAAGGGGAAAGCATGGA
>CAYXIT010000050.1:20098-22470 GCA_964465275.1 uncultured Bacteroidales bacterium
GAATGTGGCTACTTTTATTAAAGAATTTGTAGTTAAATTACCTGAGGGTGAAGATCTTGATTTTCAATCAGGGGGGTACATTCAAATTGATGTACCACCTTGCGAGGTTGACTTTAGTAAAGATATTGAAGTACAGGATAAATTTCGTGAAGACTGGGATAAGCTTAAAATATGGGATTTGAAGATGCGCAATCCTGAGCCAATTTTCCGGGCATATTCAATGGCCAATCATCCCGCTGAAGGCAATATTATCAAGTTGAATATTCGTATTGCTACACCCCCATGGGATAAAGAAAATAACCAGTTTATGAAAGTTAATCCCGGTATCTGTTCATCTTACGTGTTTTCAAGAAAGCCAGGTGATAAAGTTACCATCTCAGGACCCTATGGTGAATTCTTTATTAAAGATACCGACCGCGAAATGGTATACATTGGTGGCGGTGCCGGCATGGCCCCTTTGCGTTCACATATCTTTCATCTTTTCCATACATTGAAAACAGATCGCAAAGTTTCTTACTGGTATGGAGCCAGATCAAAAAGAGAGATTTTCTATGAAGAAGAATTTCGGAAGATAGAAAAGGAATTCCCAAACTTCAAATTCAATATTGCTTTATCAGAGCCACTGCCGGAAGATAACTGGGATGGATATACCGGATTTATACATCAGATTGTATTAGATAATTATCTAAGTAAGCATGAAGAACCGGAAGAAGTTGAATACTATCTCTGCGGACCGCCCATTATGAATGAATCTGTTCTTAAAATGCTTGATAATTTGGGTGTACCAGAAGAAAATATTGATTTAGACGATTTTGGAGGTTAACTTTGCAGCCCTGATTACAAAGATCAGGGCTGTTTTGTATTTATCATCCGCTAAAATGACTAATGCTTCCAACAATAGAGCCCGAAAGGTTATCTGGTTGGGTTTTATTGCTAATCTTGTGCTTACATTAATAAAGCTGGTTGCAGGAATTCTGGCAAAGAGTTCGGCGATGGTTGCTGACGGTGTGCACTCCATTAGTGATTTTGCCACTGATCTGGTTGTCTTAGGGGGCCTTTCTGTTGCATCACGCCCACGCGACCATAACCATAAATACGGTCATGGAAAGGTTGAAACTCTGGCCACTGCATTTGTTGGGGGAGTTTTACTATTGGTGGGGCTTGGTTTGTTTTATAATGGTGCAATGAAGATATACTCAGTATATCAGGGTAATGTTCTTCAGCAACCCGGTATGGCAGCTCTTTATGCAGCAATCGGATCTATAATTGTTAAAGAGATTCTTTTCAGATATACTATTGAAGTTGGAAATGAAATCAATAGTCAGGCGGTAAAAGCAAATGCCTGGCACCATCGCAGTGATGTGTATTCATCATTTGGAACGTTACTTGGAATAAGTGGTGCTATTTTTTTGGGGCAAAAATGGGTAATACTTGATCCGTTGGCAGCGGTTATTGTATCAGTTTTTATATTCAGAATTGCAATAAAGATCACTCGAACTACTTTACTCGAATTAATAGAAACATCACTCCCGAGAGAGCATGAAGATGAGATCATTCAACTGGCTTCAGGTGTTAGTGGTGTACATGATCCGCATGAACTGAAAACACGGAAGATTGGTAATCATATTGCCATTGATATACATATTAAGGTTAAAAACCACTTAAATATTGAAGATGCACATAATATTACTGTGGATCTTGAGAAAGCTTTAAGAAAAGCTTATGGAGAAGAAACTTTTATATCTATTCATACAGAACCTCTTATCGATCATTCTAAAGATATGAAACATGCGTAAGTTCTATTTATCAGCAATTATTATATTTCTTTTATTCTCATCCTGCAGGAATGTCCAATATGATCAACGCTTTGTAAATATACGGGGTGTGGTTTTCGGTACTTATTATTCTGTTTCATATTATTGTGAAGAGGGTACAGATTTTTCTGAATCACTGGATAGTATTTTTGAAGTTATAAATCAATCAATGTCATATTATCAAGAACAATCAGTTGTTTCAAGAATTAATCGTAATGAAACAAACCAGGCTGATGAACATTTTCTGAGAGTTCTGGAAAGAAGTCTTGAAATTGCAGAAGAAACCAATGGCGCGTTCGATCCTACTATAAGTCCTTTGGTTAATGCATGGGGTTTTGGATTTCAGGACAGACAAAAAATGAATGATACCCGCATTGACAGCTTGAAAAAAATAACCGGATATGAGAAAGTCTCAATAAATGGTGATCAGATTAATAAATCAATACCAGAAATACAGTTTGATTTTAATGCAATAGCTAAGGGTTATGCATCTGATGTTGCCGGCTATTTTCTTGAGAGCAAAGGCATAGAAACCTATATGGTTGAAATTGGTGGTGA
>CAYXIT010000051.1:0-2876 GCA_964465275.1 uncultured Bacteroidales bacterium
TTATCTTTATAAAAACACTATAAAATCCTTAATAAATTCATTGACTATCGTGGGTAAAATTATATAGCTTTCTTGGCTTTTATCGAAACTAAAATTATGAAAACAATGAAGAAATTGCCTGCAATTATGGCCGTGAAATACTCCCTGATTTTAGTTACTCTGCAGGACAGATAGAACATATTTGCAGCATGATCATGGCAACCCAGATACCTCAAAACCCCAAAGATAAGCTGGGCATGATCCTTTGTGATGCTGATCTTGATTATATCGGGCGGGGCGACTTCTTTATCACAGCTCTGAGATTACACCGGGAGTGGAGCGAAAACAGCAGCCATAAAATTACCTTTAAAAACTGGTATATCAAACAACAAAACTTTATTTTGCAACATGAGTACTTTACCCAGGGGGCAAAAAATCTAAGAAATAGTATCAAGCAACACAATCTTTCTCAAATAAAAGAATTGTTAAACCTTTTGGAATCAACTAATACAGAAAATGTAGGTGTGGGTAGCCTTTCAGGTGTTCTCAAACAGGATTAAAATACACAAAGTTCATTTAAATATTTTTTGTACTTTGGCATCACTTTTATAAACTGACAATTATTTTTTCATCACAAATAATAAAACAAGAAATGGAAAATGAAAATAACAATGTAATTCTCGTGGCATATGATTTTACCGCTATAGGTGATATTGCCATAGAAAATGCCACAAGAATGGCAAAAATACTTGGTTACAAGATCTGTTTGCTTCATGTTATTAATAGTTCCAGTAGAAAAAACCTTAAAAAATCCAATGAACCCCTGGATTCTATTACAGAAAAACTAAAAAACCTTTCAGGTTCGCTTTCCAAAGAACACAATGTGGAAGTTGATTTTATAGCGCGTGAAGGAAGTATTTTTACTACAATAGCAGAAGAAAGTAAAAATATCGGAGCAAACATCCTGGTTTTTGGAACACACGGAAAGAAAGGAATCCAGTTTTTATTGGGTAGTTCTGCCATTAAGCTCGTGAAAAGTTGTCCTGTTCCTGTTTTTGTTGTTCAAAAACCTGCTAAAGACTCAACTTTTAAAGATATTGTATTCCCTTTGGATCTTCAACCCGGTTCAAAACAAAAGGTCAAATGGGCAATATCTCTTCACAAACAATTTAGCTGTAAGTTTCACCTTTTTATTGATTCTCATCCTGATGAGTATATTCAAAACAGGATCAGGGCTGATCTGAACCAGGTGAAAAAGATTCTGGAAAAACATAATATTCCATACACCGAAAACCATTCACCTGTTAAAAACAAATTTGCAAATAACATCATTAAATTTGCTGTGGGTATCAATGCTGATATGATCATGATTTCAACAGACCCTGACAAAATTACCTGGAGTCTTTTTGGCTCAATGGATGAACGGATTATTTATAATCAGCAAAGAATTCCTGTAATGTGCATTAATGCTCAGGATCTTCGGGTAATAATAGGTGGACTCTGATAAATCTTATGAATTTTCATTCTTTTTTAAAAGCCGGTTTTACACCGGCTTTTATTTTTTCCGTGTATTTTTGCAAAAAATATCATAATGAATAAAGAACAAGCCAGGAAAGAAATTGAAAAACTGACAAAAGAACTCAACGAACATAATTACAGGTATTATGTGCTTGATGAGCCTCTGATAAGCGATTTTGAGTTTGATATACTCATCAAGGAACTTGAGTATCTTGAAAAGCAGTTTCCTGATCTGGTTAGTCCTGATTCTCCGACCCAGAGAGTTGGCGGAGAGATCACCAAAAAATTTAATACCGTTACCCATAAGTACCCTATGTTGTCGTTAGGAAATACATACAGCATGGAAGAGTTAACAGAATTTGACTCACGTATAAAAAAAAATCTTAATGCAGATTTTTCATATGCCTGTGAGTTAAAATTTGACGGAGTTGCCATTGGGCTTTCATATAAAAACGGCAGACTTTCACAAGCTGTAACCCGCGGCGATGGATTGCAAGGTGATGAAGTAACTACCAACGTTAAGACGATCAAAAGCATTCCACTCAGGGTTTATGCTAATGATTTGCCGGAAGAATTTGAAGTACGCGCAGAAATCGTTATGCCGCATCAAAGTTTTATCAGGTTAAATGAAGAGAAGCAAAAAAACAATGAATCTCTTTTTGCTAATCCAAGGAATGCCGCTTCAGGCAGCCTTAAGCTGCAAGATTCAGCACTGGTGGCCAAAAGAAATCTGGATTGTTATGTTTACGGTATTTTAGGTGAGAATCTTCCTTTCGAATCACACTTTGAAAATCTTGTAAAAGCCCGGAAATGGGGTTTTAAAGTATCGGATTTAACTTCCAGATGCAACACTATCAATGAAGTAATGGCCTATATTGAAGAAATTGAAGGTAAACGAAACAGTTTACCATACGATATTGATGGAGTAGTAATTAAGGTAAACAGTTATGCCCAGCAGGAACAACTGGGATATACCAGCAAATTTCCCCGATGGGCTATTTCTTATAAATATAAAGCAGAACAAGGAATAACACGTTTGCTTGATGTAGCCTACCAGGTAGGCAGAACCGGAGCTGTTACCCCCGTAGCAATTCTTGAACCTGTATTGGTAGCGGGCACTACAGTAAAAAGAGCATCATTATATAATGCCGACAAAATGGAGGAGCTCGATCTACATTATGCCGATACGGTTCATATTGAAAAAGGAGGCGAAATCATACCCAAAATCGTTGAAGTAAAGAAAGACTTGAGAAGCCCTGATGCAAAAAAAATCCATTATGCTACACATTGCCCCGAATGCAAAACAAAACTTGTAAGAAATGAGGGAGAAGCGATGCATTACTGCCCCAATTCCGATGGATGCCCTCCACAGATACAGG
>CAYXIT010000051.1:2963-9252 GCA_964465275.1 uncultured Bacteroidales bacterium
TGAAATATGATCAGCTACTGGGTCTGGAAAAGATCGTTACTGACGAAATCACCGGCAAGCAAAAGAAAATAACCTTCAGGGAAAAAACCGTTAATAATATCCTGAATGCAATTGAAAAATCAAAAGAAGTTTCCTTTGAGAGAGTTTTATATGCATTGGGGATAAGATATCTGGGAGAAACCGGAGCAAAAAAACTTGCCAGGCACTTTGGTGGTTTGAAGCAAATAAAAGAAAGTAGTTATGATGATCTTTTAGCAGTAGCGGAAATCGGTGAAAGAATTGCAGGCAGTATCATTGATTTTTTTGATGATGAAAGAAATAGTGAAATATTAAAAAGATTAGAACAATCGGGATTACAATTTGAGATTGAAAAGATACCCGAAACAAACCAGGCAGAGCAACCTTTAAAAGGCAAAAGTTTTGTGGTGTCGGGTGTTTTTGAAAGATATTCGCGTAGCCAGATAAAAGAAATTATCGAGTTAAAGGGAGGTAAAAATATATCATCTCTTTCATCTAAAACAGATTATCTGCTGGCTGGTGATAAAATGGGACCAGAAAAGAAGAAAAAAGCTGTTGAATTAAATATTCCCATTATCAGTGAAGATGATTTTGAGCTGATGATTACTACATGATTTTAAGCGATCTCCTATGAACCAACGATCATACCATCCTTTATGGTAAGTTTGCGATCAGCCATATCTGCCAGTTCATTATTGTGGGTAACAATTATGAAGGTTTGTTTCAATTTGTCGCGTAAATCAAAAAACAATTGATGCAATTCTTCTGATGTTTCAGAGTCAAGATTTCCGCTGGGTTCATCAGCAAGTACCACAGCAGGATCATTAATTAATGAGCGTGCAACAGCTACCCTTTGTTGCTCTCCACCGGATAATTCACCAGGCTTATGTGTAAGTCTTTCTTTTAATCCCAATAGCTCAAGCAGATTACGTCCTTTCTCAATAACCCGGTCAGTTGGTCTGTTTCCTATAAATCCTGGAATGCAAACATTTTCAAGCGCATTAAATTCAGGTAATAAATGGTGAAACTGAAATACAAAACCAATATTATTATTGCGAAAGGATGAAATCTGCTTATCATTCATACCTTTCAATGATACATTATTAATGGTAAGCTCACCCTTATCAGCTTTATCAAGTGTACCCAATATATGTAAAAGTGTCGTTTTCCCGGCACCGGAAGCACCCACTACTGATACTATTTCCGCTTTTTTTATTTCAATATCTATCCCTTTTAGTACCTGCAAAGTACCATATGACTTTCTAATATCTTTTGCTGTGATCATCATAATCCTTTTATGCTCCTCTTAAAAACTGGTAATCCAGATAATAGAGAATTTTTAATGATAAACTATTATACTGTGGTGAATTCCAAAGCAGCCCAAAGTTATCAAAATAATTGCTCATGGCACCTGATTGCTCATGCAGTATGGCATTTTTCCAAACCACATTCAAACTTGATCCGGGAGCAAAAAGCCATGTAAAGACCAGATCAATATTAAAAGAATTGAAGTTAAAATCTTTATTAATCTCATATTCATAATCCTGACCGGTATTCAGGAATCCGTCTTCCATAAGAGTATAAAAATTCCCGTACTCTCCTTTTGACCAGTATTGCCTTAAACGCAGGCTAAGTGATAAATCATTTTTAACAATATAATCGCTGGAAAAAATATTTTCAATTGTTGTAACATCTCGATTCCCAAAAATCACCTGTTCTTCTTCTTTTCCTGCATAACCATAATTATTTTGATTAAAGTTCAACCGAACTGAATGAAAAAATGAAAAGTGATCATTTAATCTGTATCGTGGAACAAAACGATAGGAATAACTGCTGTTATCAAATCCTGAAATCCGGTCGTAATTAAAACGGACATCAATGGCAAGGGGTTTTCGATAATCAGAAGAGATACCTAACCAGCCACCTGCTCCCCTTGGTTTCACGAAGAACAACCCGGGTGTGCGGGGTTCATAGTAATCAATTCTATCCCGGGGATGAAAGTATAATCCATATGAGATGTTGGTATAATTATGTGTGGTTCCGCTTGTTGAATACTGAACAAATGTATTTTCAATCTGGTATGCATTATACCGGGCCTGATTTTGTACTCTGATCCGGTTTCTCCAATTACGTAATTTCCAGATGGGATCATAAAAATTATATTCAATATCCATCCTGTCAGTTATTTCATTATTCCGGTGTGTGATACCTAAATCATTATCATTATAGTTCGGATTGGTTGCACTGCGGATTAAATCAAACCTGAAATTACCTTTTATTTTATGTAACGATGCATGATACTTCCCTCCTGTTTCCGTTTTGAAAACATTAATCAAACTGTCAATTTTATGATAAATCTGATTAAAAGCTCCTGAAATTGAAACCTGGTATGTATTGGAGGCATCAACAAGGTTAGTACCTGCACCGGTTACATTGGCATTACGGAAATCTCCGCCCCTTAATACATTGGTATTTATAATATAAACCGAAGAATTATTGGGAAGTGCCTGGTCAAAAACAATAATATTGTAATTCGTTACCGGATCGGTTTTAACCAACCTGTGGTTACCAGACTCATCTTCAATTTTGCCATGCATTGAACCTGTTATGGCATTAAAAACTCCTATTCCCAATCCATTGGAGTTTCGGCCCGACAATTTAAACGCATTTACTAATTTACCCTGTGAAGGGTTATCGACAATCGTCTCCCCTTCTCCAGCCTGATAATAGGTTTCACTATAAGCAATCGGACGTCCCCCAATCCTCCGTGAATAAAATAACTCTCCGCGATTAAACAGATCCATTGACTCTTTAAAAAAAGGTCTTTGTTCACCATATACAGTTTCAAAAGCTGAAAGATTTTTTACCTGGTTATCAGAAGGCACCTGACTAAAATCAGGCATTAAAGTCATATCAAAAGTAAAGCTCTCGTTAATACCATATTTCAGGTCCATACCTCCACCAAATGAATTGGTTAAATTACTTATCCCTTCGATCTGATGGGGATAATGGTTAGAAGAAAGTGACAAGTAAGGTGTAACAGATAACCTTAAAGGAGCTTCAATTCTGCATATTCCGTTAAGCTGTCCCCAATACACAAGATTATTTGATGCATCACGCTCTTCAATGGCCCAGTGGTTCATTTCGCGGTTCCTTCTTATATTGCGATACAATTGCATACCCCAGGTCTGACACTCACTTGCAGGAAACCTTATAGCCGAATAAGGGATTCGCATTTCAACCGACCAGCCGTTTTTATGTAACTTTACTGCGCTTTCCCACACACCATCATAAGTTCGGTCCTGCTGCCGGTAATCACGTTGCACACCTGATGCTGAAACTTCAAACGTGTAAGCATCAAGCTGGTTGTTATAAGTATCAAGCCGTATTCCGAAAGCATCGGCATTTAGGCTGGCATCCCGCTGACCCAGTTGCCTGAGAATACTGTCAGGATGAGAATCATAAAGCATTGCAGATATGTAAATGGCTTTATTATCATACAAGATTCTCACTTCTGTATCTTGTGAAGGTACTGCCTGATAATCGGGATCATATTGAGTAAAATCGTTTATTACCATAGCCATACCCCATTCATTGGCATCAATTACACCATCAATGACAGGGGCAGATTCGGTTCGCATGGTAAAAGCTTCCTGTAAATGATTTTCATTATCAGCAATGACCAAATGCGTGATAATAACAAGATAAGTAAAAATGAAAAGGCTTTTTTTAACCATTGTATATCTTTACAAATAAATTCCTTTAAAGAATTTATAATCAAAAGAATTTATTGCAAGTTGTTATTCAATAAACAATTGGCTAAAATATAAAAAACTGAAGAGATAAATATCAGGAAACCC
The DNA here is from genome assembly GCA_964465275.1 of uncultured Bacteroidales bacterium. Classification (GTDB taxonomy): domain Bacteria; phylum Bacteroidota; class Bacteroidia; order Bacteroidales; family UBA7960; genus SKVR01. The sequence continues at coordinate 6,842 of CAYXIT010000051.1, forward strand.
GCTACAGGTAAAAGATTAACTTTATTTAGCTAAAATTCATCTGAAGGATTAAAAAAGATAATTCAGACCAATGTAAAGTCCACCATTACCATCTTCGGGGTCAAGGGGCTTACCATAATCTACTGCAACAATAAAGTTTTCATTCATAGCAATTCTGAAGCCACCACCCAGGGTTACATGCAGTGTTTCTTTGTCAGTGATAAAAAAATCATTTATGCTTGCACTAACCGGAAATTCACCAACTTCTGACGGGCGATCAAATTCAATCTCTTTAAGTACCTGACCCATATCGCTGAAAGCATTAAGAGCAAGGTAAATATTCTGATTAAATAAAACGGTTCTGTAGAATTTCCATCGGAATTCAAAATTACCATATGCCATTGCATCTCCCACTATTCTGTTTCGTAATACCCCTCTTACGGTTTTCGAACCGCCCAGTCCATCAGTATTTGATGATGCCGAAAAAGAGTTTACCTGGTAGGGCTGCATGAAAAAAGGTACATTACCGCTTAGTGTTCCCTGGTAATTTAGTCGATAAGCAAATGAAAGCACTTCATCAACAAGGGTAAAATATTGCCTGTGTGTTGCAGAAATTTTTGTAAATCCAAAGTCTTCATTTCCGAGTAAAGATGGTGAAAGAAACAATACCACTTCCGACCACATTCCTTTCATCGGATTGGGTTCGTTGTCGCGCGTATCATAAACCAACCCCAGTTTCACATTATTTGACCAGCCACCTTCCCTTTCATCCTCACTGATAAGACCCCAGTCAACATATTTCTCATATAAACCGGGAACATCAGGCAGTTTATCTTCCTCATCCTGGCCTTCATTAAGTGCATCAATATCCACAGCAGCAACATTGTTTCTTAATATACCAAAACCCGCAACCCAGCGAAGTTTTTTCCCCGACAAAGCTCCCTGAAAATCTGTGGTAAACCTGAACATCTGACGTTCATGACGGTAAAACATTCTTGATACATAATCAGCATCATCCGAATCTTCCCAATGAGCATTGTAAACAGCATTATAGCCGTTAAATCCATAAAAATCAAGGGCTTTTTCAGTGAAGTAGCTCAGGTCGGAAGTAACTCTGATATTTGGTATCAGAAATTCAGAATCATAAAACAATCTGTTTATTCCGCTACCTTTGGTATATCTCGATACTTCAGCGTAAATGGAATGCATGTATTTTGGATAAGAACTACCATCTCCAAAGTAATAAAGATTTACCAGACCACCATACTGAAATCCCAGGTCAGTATTGTACGATATTGCAGGTAAGGCTCCGAATGTCCAGCCTGTTTTTACTTTATCTGTTGATAGTGTATCAGTTACGGCAAATGCTGCGGATGCTGATAAAAAAATCAAAACTGCACTTAACAATGCGCTGCAAATAGTTCTTTTAATCTTCATAGCTTATGATTTTTGGTTGCTAAAGATAAATCATTTGTATATTATATTCATAATTTTTTTATGCATACGGGCATATTTCAAATATCCGATTATAATCAAAGCTGATTACATATCTACCCGAAAACTTATCTTGAATATTTCATGAATAAGTAATACCTTGCTAAGAAAAAGAAATTCATGGAATTTCAGGAAGAATCCAAATCCATTTTATTTAAGTTGGTTAATGCTTCAGCAGGTTCATACAAGCAATTTCAGATTACTTTCTGGGCGCAGCTTGTACTTGGTTTTCTGTATTCATTCGGGTATTTTGATTCAAAAATTGCAGGTTTTGTTTTAGGCTTCTTCATGCCATCATTATGGGTAATACTTACCTACAGGTATGTGAAAGTAAAAGCCCAAAAAAATATCAGACTTCCTTTTCCGAAATGGATGCAAAAAGACCCGGGTAATACCGTGGTGGTAATTTTTGATATATTCTTCCTGGCCCTGATCTGGACAATTATACTTTCGGGCTTGTATGAAGCAAAATGGGTAAAAGTAATTTTTACTATGATCTTTCCTGTCTTAACCCTTTCTATGTTGCGCAATCTTGTTATTTATCCTTTCGCTTCAAATGATGATCAAAACCACGAAAATGATTTGAATAGCAATAATAAAGGGGATTAATGATATACACCAATGACAATGATTTAATTTATAATCATTCCAGATGCTTTTTTGCACTGAATTTCATATTTTTTTCCGACTTTTGAATGTTCAGAAATAATCTTACTTACTCTGAGTATACATCAAAAAATATAATCATGGAAATTGAAAAGATCTTTAACCGATTTTGGGTACCCTATTCTACACAAAATCCTTCAGCAAAAAGAATTTTTGATCTGTTCACAGAACAAGGTGAAAAGGTTGTACATGACCACATTGCATTGCGCACATTCAATTCGATTGGGGCGCCATCGAAGGCGTCCGCCCTTCTGACAGGCGGGGCTGGTTTG
>CAYXIT010000051.1:9262-18850 GCA_964465275.1 uncultured Bacteroidales bacterium
AGGAGAATATAATTTTAAGGCCAAAAAAGTTTTCGGAAGGCATTTTGAACACAAAACTGACCCCAATGCACCCAAAGCTTTTATAAGTGAATTATTAATTGACCAGTTTAGTGATTATCTGCAGTCAACATTATATGATTATATCAACGGATTGGATGATAGCGTGTATCTCGATCCTGATCTGGTTTATCAGGGGAGTATCTGGGGGAAGATCCCTTTTGAAACGTACAATAAATTGCGTGAAGAATCAGAATATGCGGCATGGCTTCTTGTTTACGGATTCCGTGCCAATCACTTTGCCATAAAAGTTAATGAGCTTAAAAATTTCCATACCCTTCAGGAAGTAAATGCATTTGTAAAAAGGAATGGCTATGTTATGAATACTGCCGCAGGTGAAATATACGGTACTCCTGAAGAATTACTCGAACAATCGGCCACAAAAGCAGAAATTATGCCTTTTGATTTTGCTGATGGCGTTTACGAAATTCCATCATGTTTTTATGAATTTACTCTGCGCTATAGTGATGAGAATGGTAAACAATATTCCGGGTTTATTGCAGCAAATGCTGATAAAATATTTGAAAGCACCAATTATTACAAGAAACAGGCTGATATGATGTAAGGAAATTGATGTTGATGGTTTATAGTTCAGTTAACTTTGTACCAAATAATATATGGATTCTTACTATACCAGTCCTGAACTGGAAGAATTAAAAAAGCAATTGGATGGTGATCTTTTTTCCGATATAAAATCACGGCTTTTACATGCAACAGATGCTTCTGTTTACCGCGAGATTCCACTTGCTGTTGCCCGGCCCAAAAGTGAAAATGATATCCGTTTGCTTGTTGAGTTTGCAGCAAAAAATAATTTACCCCTTGTACCCCGAACAGCAGGTACTTCTCTTGCAGGACAGGTTGTAGGCCATGGGATTATTGTTGATTTTTCGAGGTACATGAACCGTATACTTGAATTCAATCCTGAAGAAAAATGGGTGAAAGTACAACCGGGCGTCATACTTGACGAACTCAATGCATTTCTTAAACCCCACGGGTTGTTTTTTGGCCCTGAAACATCAACATCGAACCGTTGTATGATTGGAGGAATGGTGGCAAACAATTCATGTGGTGCTCATTCACTGGTTTATGGAAGCACAAGAGACCATACAATAGAATTAAAAACAATTTTGAGTGATGGAAGCGATGCTGTTTTTGGACCGGTCAATCCTGATCTGTTTCGAAAAAAATGTATAGGTAAATCTCTCGAAAGTAGGATCTATCAAAATATTTTCCAGACTCTTTCTGATAAAAGTATACAAGAGGAAATAGAAAAACAATATCCTGATAAAAATATACACCGGCGAAATACAGGATATGCTTTGGATCTTTTGCTTGAAAGCAATGTTTTTTCCAACAACCAGGAAAATTTTAATTTCTGTAAGCTATTGGCCGGCAGTGAAGGAAGTTTAGCCATATTTACAGAAATTAAACTGAACCTGGTAAATTTGCCGCCCGAAAACACTGCACTGGTCTGTGTACATGTCAGTTCTATTGAAGAAGCACTTCAGGCAAACCTGGTTGCATTATCTCATAAACCTGTTGCTGTTGAATTAATTGACCGTGTAATACTTGATTGTACAAAAACCAATCTTACGCATGCACCCAATCGCTTTTTTATCAAAGGTGATCCTGATGCTATCCTGGTAGTTGAATTTGCAGAATATTCAATGGCTGAAGCCGACAAAAAAGCTTCAGATATGATCAGCAATCTGCAGCAAAAAGGAATGGGGTACCACTACCCGGTGCTTAAAGGAGCAGATATTGGCAAAGTATGGGCTTTACGAAAAGCCGGTCTGGGCCTGTTAAGTAATGTTCCGGGAGATGCCAAACCGGTGGCTGTTATTGAAGATACAGCAATACATACTGATATGTTGCCCGATTTTGTTGCTGATCTGAAGGACATTCTTAGCGCAATGAATTTACAGTGTGTTTATTATGCACACATAGGAACTGGCGAGATACATCTAAGACCCGTTTTAAACCTAAAAAACAAATCAGATGTTGAACGCTTTTATCAGATTGCACTTGAAACTGCAAAACTGGTAAAAAAATACAAGGGTTCATTAAGCGGTGAACATGGTGACGGAAGGCTTCGCGGTGAATTCATCCCACTTATGCTTGGCAATACCATTTACGATTTATTGAGAGAAATTAAATATACCTGGGATCCTGCAAACATTTTAAATCCGGGAAAAATTGTGGACACACCATCCATGAAATCTTCTTTGCGTTACACTCCGGGGATACCTGTTCCACAATTAAAAACTTATTTCCGTTACCCTGAGGCAGGTGGCTTTTTACGTGCCGTTGAAAAGTGCAATGGCTCGGGTGATTGTCGTAAACCGTTTATATTTAAGGGAGTAATGTGTCCATCTTATCATGCAACATCTGAAGAACAAGACACAACCAGAGCCAGGGCAAATATCCTGAGAGAATTTGTATCCAACTCTTCCGAAAAAAATCCCTTCAACCATATTGAAATAAAAGAGATTCTCGATCTTTGCCTGTCTTGCAAAGGATGTAAATCAGAATGCCCGTCAAATGTTGATATGGGTAAATACAAAGCTGAGTTTCTGCAGCAATTTTATGATGCAAATGGTATTCCATTCCGCTCAAAATTAATTGCAGGTTATAGTTCTTTAAATCAACTGGCCAGTGCTATTCCATCTTTATATAATTACTTTTCGCAGTCATCAGTTTTTGCGCCATTGATAAAAAGATTTTCGGGTTTTGCCCTTCACAGAAGCCTGCCAAAACTCCATAAGAAAACACTAAAAAATTGGGCGGGAAAAAACCTTGACAAACTCAATCAAAACGCCAATCCTGATAAAAAAGTCGTGTTGTTCTGCGATGAGTTTACCAATTACAATGATACCCAAACCGGCATTAACACGTGTAATTTACTAAACCGGCTGGGATATTTTATCGAAATGCCGCAGGTTGTTGAAAGCGGAAGAGCTGCAATTTCAAAGGGATTATTGAAAAAAGCAAAAAAATATGCCGACAGAAATATTAATATTCTATATCAATGGGCAGAAAGAAATATTCCTGTTATAGGAATAGAACCTTCTGCTATACTCACTCTCAGAGATGAATATATTGACCTTTGCAGCGATGAAAACATAGAGAATGCAAAAAAACTTAGTCAGAATGTATACATTCTTGATGAATTCATCTGCTATCAATATGAAAAAGGATTAATTGACCCTGATCTTTTTTCCCGAAAAAAGCAAAAGATTTATCTTCACGGGCATTGTCATCAAAAAGCTCTTTCTTCAATAGACTTCACAAAAAAAATGCTTTCTATTCCGAAAGGATATGAAGTAAAGGAGATTGAATGCGGTTGCTGTGGAATGGCCGGGTCATTCGGATATGAGAAAGAGCATTATGAACTGAGTATGGCCATTGGCGAATTAAAATTATTTCCAGCTGTTAGAGCCGCTGCAGATGACGATCTGATATCTGCCCCGGGTACAAGTTGCCGCCATCAGATACTTGATGGTACAGGAAAAGTTGCTTTGCACCCGGCAGATATTTTGTGGGAAGCGTTAAAGAAGTAAAGCTTAAAACTAATTCATAAACACCCTTAAAAATTTGATATTCTGTATTTTTTGAAGTAATTTCGTATTTAATTATTAATAGGGGCTGTTTCTATCTTAAAAGTAGAAAGCCCCTGAATTTTTAAAACCCAATAAACCTTTTTTATGAGTACAGCAAAAGTAATTTCATTAACCTATGAATTGCGCTCAGGAAGTGCTGAAGGCGAAGTTATTGAAACCGCAGGAAAAGACAATCCTGCTGAATTTCTTTTTGGAGCAGGCAACCTGATCCCCGAATTTGAAGATCAGATCCAGAGTCTTAACCCGGGAGAGAATTTCGAGTTTACTATTGAATCAGATAAGGCATATGGCCCCACCAACCCTTCTGCAGTTGTTAATCTGCCCAGAAATATTTTTACCATTGATGGAAAGGAAGCAGAAGATCTTCTGCATGTTGGAAATATTGTACCAATGCGCAATGACCAGGGCGAGCCTCTTCAGGGAAAAATTCTCGAAATAGAAAATGAAACTGTAAAAATGGATTTCAATCATCCGCTTGCAGGGCAAGACTTGCATTTTAAAGGAGAAGTGATCACTTCCCGCGAGGCCAGCCCCGAAGAAGTTTCACATGGTCATGTCCATACCGGAAAAGATGGGCATTAATAAACATTTTGTTAACCCCATTATCAGATAAATAGATACACATTTTTTTTGCTTATCATTTTTTTCTGTTATGTATGTTGATTTAGGAATTCGATTATCTTTGTTGTGATGAAATTATTATTTATTATTTTTTAAAATTATTATGTATAGCGGAAAAGTAAAATTTTTTAATGAAACCAAAGGATATGGTTTTGTTAAGGATAACGAAACAGACAAAGAGTATTTTGTGCACGTATCAGGCCTTATCGATGAAATCAGAGAAAATGACGATGTCACATTTGATCTCCAGGAAGGCAAAAAAGGATTAAATGCAGTGAATGTTAAATTGGCTTAGTACCAGAACATACATGTCACATTTATGAATTAAAAAGCCTTACAAACTGTAAGGCTTTTTTTTATACTAAAATCTTTTTAAAGTTACATTAAATTTGCAGGTATGTATGTAAACCAAAAAACAATCAGGGAGCAGGGCTATGAAGTTTTTGTTAATATATATCTGCCTGAAAGATCCCCAAAAGCTGTTGTACAAATCAACCATGGAGTAGCAGAGCATAGCAAACGTTATAATGAATTTGCTGAATTCCTTTGTAACAAGGGATACGCTGTTTATACGCATGATCACCCGGCCCACGGGCAATCACTAAAACCAAATAACCGACCAGGCCATTTGCCCTGGCAGGGCGGATGGGATCTGATGTTAAATGTTATTCACACCATCAATAAAACCATAAGAAAAAAACATCCGCAGGTTCCTGTTTTTATTTTCGGACATAGCATGGGATCATTGCTTACAAGATACTATAATGCAACATACCCCATGTATTTTAAAGGAATGATACTTAGCGGAACTACTGAACCAGGTACTGCAACCTTAAAAAGTGCTTTATTATTTATCAGGCTCAATCGTTTATTCAGAAAACAGGATTACAGGCATAAAATGCTGAATAATGTATTCTTCAAGGGGTTTAATCGTTCAATTCCTAACCCGAAAACCGATTTCGATTGGCTTAGCAGAGATCCTGCCGAAGTTGAAAAGTATATAAAAGATCCTCTCTGCGGTTTTCCATTATCACTTGGATTTCTAAAAAATCTATTTCAGGGTTCGCTGCAAATGCTAAAGGCTGAGAAAAATCTCAGGTTCAGAAAAAACTTTTCTACTCTTATTATTTCAGGAAAGAATGATCCGGTAGGAAATTTTGGCAAACATCCAAAAATTGTTGAACAGAAATATATACAGCAAGGTTTCTACAGAACCAGTATCAATCTTCTGGATGGACGCCATGAATTGCTTAACGAAATTGATGAAACCAAAACAAAAACTTACAGGATCATTGAGAACTTCATGGAAAGCAAATTAATGGGAAACTTCTGAAAGGTTTGCTAAACCCTTATAAACCAAAATTTTGTTAAAAGAATACAGCATCTTTTCAGGTTGTGTTTGAATGTATTATTTTCGGGAATCCAAAAACATATCCAATAAGAAATAGTTTAATACAGGTCTCAAGCAGAACACTCAAAAACAAACAATTCTTTCCTGAAATGAAAAAAAATTCATCAATAAACCCGGCACTGCTTATTACTATCATTCTCGTTGCCGGCTTTGTTTCCTGCCATCAATCAACTTCAATTCCTCCCATCGATACTTCAAATATGAATATGAATATTGCACCGGGTGACGACTTCTACCGTTTTGTAAATGGTGGATGGCTTGACAAGAATCCAATACCGGAAGAATATAGCAGATACGGTTCTTTTGAACAACTTGCCGAAGATAATGAGGAGAAGTTATTTGCTCTTTTGAAGGAAATACGTGGTGATCGTAATGCACATCAAGGCAGCAGCAGGCAAAAAATCCGTGACTTTTACAATAGTGCCATGGATACTGTTACGCAAACCGAATTGGCTTCAGAGCCTATAAGTTTTTTATTTGAGAAGGTTGAAAATATTTCTGAACTAAACGAATTAACAGAAACAATTGCTTATCTGCAGAAGACAGGAATCAATCCGGTTTTCAGGTTATATGCCGGACAAGACAGAAAGAATACAGAAGTAATGATTGCTAATATCATGCAGGGAGGACTGGGAATGTCAGACCGCGATTATTATCTGAATCAGGATTCCAGAAGTGTTGAGATCAGAAACAACTACGAATTATTCATTGAAAAAATATTCATTCTGGCAGGCCATTCAAAGAGAGAAGCCCGGAAGGCACGCAGAATGATCATGGAAATGGAAACCAGCATGGCTGAAGCATCGATGACAAGACTGGAAAGACGTGATCCTTATGCAACATATAATAAAATGACTGTGGGTGAGTTGCAGGATAAGATGCCACTTTTTGACTGGAATTCATACCTTTTAAAAAGAAATATTGATATTGTTGAGTTAAACGTAGGACAACCTGTATTCTTTGAAAATGTCAATTTTCTGCTTGAGCTGAAACCGATGGAATACTGGAAGACTTATCTGAAATGGAATATTCTTCGTTCAACATCTCAATATATTGGTAAAGATTTTGAAGACGCACATTTTGAGTTTTACGGAAAGGTAATGACTGGCAGCGAGAAACAAAGAGAACGCTGGAAAAAAGCCCTTTCAAGCCTGAATTCAGCAATGGGAGAAGCTGTAGGTCAGGAATATGTAGCACTTCATTTTCCACCTGAATCGAAAGAAAGGATGATTGATCTGGTTGAACATTTGCGCAGGGCCTTTGGCCAAAGAATTGAGCATCTGGAGTGGATGAGCGATGATACTAAAAAAGAAGCTTTTGCCAAACTTGAAAGCATGAATGTTAAGATCGGTTACCCCGATAAATGGACCGATTATAGTAAGCTTGAGATCAAGGATCAGCCATTTGTTCTCAATTATCTTGCCGCACGGGAATTCAATATTGAAAAAAATATAGCTGAGATTGGTCAGCCCGTTGATCGTGACAAATGGTTCATGAGCCCGCAAACAGTTAATGCTTATTATAGCCCTACGATGAATGAAATCGTATTCCCTGCTGCCATCCTCCAGCCACCTTTTTTCTATCCCCATGGGGATGATGCAGTTAATTTCGGAGCCATTGGAATGGTAATTGGCCACGAAATGACCCATGGTTTTGATGATCAGGGAAGACGTTATGCATTGGATGGAAATTTGCGGGATTGGTGGACAGAAGAAGACAGCCAAAGATTTGAAGAACGGACAGAAGTACTCGTAGAGCAATATAGCAATTATATTCTGCTTGATTCACTTACTATCAATGGTCGTTTAAGCCTGGGGGAAAACATTGCTGATCTTGGCGGACTTACAATTGCTTACCAGGCTTTACAAAACAAGCTCAATGAAGATGGAAGACCAGTTGATATTGAAGGCTTTACTCCTGAACAAAGATTCTTTATTTCCTATGCCCAGATCTGGCGAAACCACATGCGCGATCAAAGAATGATGCAACAATTAAATGAAGGACCCCACTCACCGGGTGAAGCCAGAGTTAATGGTATTGTTTACAATCTGGAAGCGTTCTATAAAGCTTTTGATATTTCAACAGAAAACTCAACGCGTTTCATTCATCAGGATGCAAGAGCTGAAATCTGGTAAAACAGATTGATTACCCGGCAATTATTCGACTACAATTTTTTTATAGCTGTTGGAGTTTTCTCCGGAAAGATGAAGTAAATAGATTCCCGGTTTAAGCTCACCAATATCCATTTGAAACTGGTCTGATGTTTTATCATCAAGAACTTTATGTGCTTCAACCTGCCCCATAACATTAATAATTCTGGCAGACTTCAAATTATACTTACTTGTATTCTTAATTGTCAACCAATTCTGCGCCGGATTAGGAAATATTACAATTTCATTATCAAAACCAGGATCATTTGTATTCGTAGCAGAAATGGGTTCAAAATTTGCCTGCAATGTCCTGTCATGATCAACAACGAAAGAATATTCTGTTTCTGTCGTTACCACATTTCCGTTTTCAGTCCAATTAAGAAAACGATATTGATCTGCAGGTTCTGCAATAACAGTATGTTCTATGTCTCCCGGAAAAGTTCCATGCCCTGAAACAAATCCACCTTCAGGAGGTATGGCAAAAAGCATAATATCGAAAAAGTCAATAACAGGTTCATCACTTTTCTCAAACATTGCCCTGATACTCCAATCTCCTGAAATATCAAAATCGCTTAACAGCTGCCAGGCTTCAGCATCGGTAACATCAAGCCTGATCATATTTCCTTTTCCATCGTAATCAGTATTTTGATCTCGACCTGCCGGGAACACGTTGGCACCCGGATCATCAAACTCGGCACCAATCCATAATTCCTGAGAAGTATTTATGAGGAAGGGCTCATCAAGTTCAACAAATATCCATTGGGCAGGTTGCTGATCAACTGATTTGTTGACATATTCAACCAACGAATCAGCTGTGGACCCTTGCCATATTTTCACATCAACAGCAGTCGCTGGGTTATTTACATATACATTAATTCCTGTTAATGAATAAGCTGATATTTCCTGAAGATCTTCCGGCGTAAACCGGGCAGCGATCTGAAAAACACCTCCTCCGTTCAAACCAACAGAACTACTGCTGTGGCCATCATCCCAATATAACCAGTCCTTAATAAAATCATCATCCATGAAATAAAAACTTAATTCACCGGTTTGCTGGTTGTAATTTATATCAGTAAGAGGTTTATTTGTAAAAGATTTTTCCCATGCTCTTGATCCCGGGATAGTAAAATCGTTGAATGATGTGTTTTGTGTAGTTCCCGGAAAAGGTGTGGATGGTGAGCTGATATTGCCATATGAACCTGGTGCCGGATCAGGATAAGACATTGCACCGGCAGAAATGGGATACATCAGTTGCGGATGACCTGCATTAACTCCATTACCTGCATCTTCAATGTTGGCATGCACATGAAATATTAATAAACCATTTCCGGGGACATAAGCATCAAATCCTGTTTTTTTGCGGTTCTCAAGTAAGAAGTACTCACCTGGTGTAAGGGTATTGATTCGATAAAAGCTGTTAGGATCGTCCACTGAATTTTGCAGGATAACTTCACCGGGTTCATCCAGAATTTGCTGATTGGCCCAGTTGTAAATATAAGTTTTTGTGTATGGGTTATGATGGGCGGGTGTGGCGCCGCTGTTGTTCCAGGTACCCGAAGCCATCATGTCCCACTGCCCTGTACCCTGGTAACTGCCGCCTGAATCTCCCCCATCAGTATCATAGTAATCAGGAGCACCCAGCACATGCCCGAATTCGTGGCTTATAACACCTATCCTGGTAATAAACCCCTGGGGATTGGACTGCGAATTTCCTCTGCGTTCCGGAGAA
>CAYXIT010000051.1:18860-22427 GCA_964465275.1 uncultured Bacteroidales bacterium
CATACCGGCTTATGGAAACTCCGTCATATTGAATAGCAGGCCATATTGACCATGCATGCGACCAAATGGTATTGTTACCTCCCCCGGCTTCCTGCCCGTAACCTGCGAAAATCATATACACTCCATCCACCATACCATCACCGGAATTATCATAATCTGAATAGTCTACATCATCACTTGCCAGGTGTATACCCTCAGTTATAAGATTCCTGGCCCCTTCAAACGAACTGTAGTTTGCCATATTATTGCTGGCAGTATATGGCCCAACAATATCCACAGTCAGATCAAACTGACCGTAAGAATTTTCGAGATAATAATCCTTTACACTGCCTGTTGCACCTTCAAAAGTATAATTCAATTGATTAAATAAAGCATCGAATTCTTCTACTGTCCTTATAAAAGGAACATCAGGAGTTTCCATCAATATACAAAGCAGAGTGCGCTCTCCGGTTGACGGAAAGCTTTTTTGTTGAGCATCTTCCTTCATTTCCCACACCGAAAGCATCATTTCTTTTTGTCTGCCACTGAATTTAAGTCCTTTTTCAAGATTCATCAAAAATTTGATATCATCTGATGTTCGTTGACTTTCAGGTGAAACTTTTATTCCGGAAAAAACCAGATCACCATCTCCATCTTTCATTGCATACTGATATTCGCCATAACCGGTAACCAATATTGTATAGCCATCCTGCGTTTCAGCATAATTAATTTTTTCATCCCCTTTTAAATAAAGACTTATAATGGTACCATCAGGTTGTTCAAATTTTATCAAACCCGGATAAGCAGGAACAGCCGGTAAATTTTCGATGGATATACAAATAAAAAATAGTAATAACCAGATTGATTTTTTTTTCATAATTGAAAACAGTAAGTAGAAACTTATAAATTTTTAATCATTCAAAGAATTAAGTATATGCCAATCATCATCAGTGCGGTCTTCAGGATTTCGCGCAATTATACCACTTAATTGCAGGTTATCTTCATCATCAGTAATCGCAAATTCATAAAAGCCGTCATAATTCAATAACAACGGAAAGCCATCAACTGTTTTTGCCTGGTGGTTAAACTCGTCACCGGAAAGAAAGATTTTCAGCACATAGCCATCGGGTAATTCATAAAAGATAGTATCGGGAAATGCAGGCACCTGTGATGGAAGACCATCCAGATCATCATAAATATCCGGAACTTCAGGAACTTCATTATCGCTTAAAACATTTTCGGAATTCTTCTTTGTACTGCGACAGGAGAAAACCATCAAAATAAGAAGGAAAAGAGAAAAGAAAAGGATTATTTTATTTTTCACGATATGGGAAGAATTTTTATTCTATCTAATGCAATTGACCGCTAATTTACATTAATTTTTAAACCGGATTTTGCTAAATTCTAATAAAAAAGGCCATTCGCTTTGGAATGGCCTGATTTTATCTAATGATAAAGAATTTCGTTTATTTTTTAATTTTATCCACAACTGCTTTAAAAGCTTCGGGATGGTTCATGGCCAGATCAGCAAGAACTTTACGATTGATCTGGATATCATTTTTTGATAATTCACCCATAAATTTTGAATAACTCATGCCTTCATTGCGCACGGCAGCGTTAATACGCATGATCCATAGCTTTCTGAAATTTCTTTTTTTGGTTCGTCTGTCGCGATAAGCATAAGTTTGACCTTTTTCCCAGGTATTCTTAGCTACGGTCCAAACATTTTTCCTTGCACCAAAGTATCCTTTGGTTAATTTGAAGATTTTTTTTCTTCTGCGTCGCGATGCGACATTGTTAATTGATCTTGCCATTTTTTTAGTTTTGTTTTCGTTTAGCGCTTCCCATCTGAGGAAAGACTTGTCGGGCTAAACAAAGGTTTTTACATAAATTATTTATTAAATCATTTACAGGCAAAGCATTGCCTTTACATTGTTTTCATCTGATTTGTGAATCAATGAAGTTTTTGTAAGATTTCTCTTTCTCTTTTTGGATTTTTTCGTAAGGATATGGCTTTTGTATGCATGCTTACGTTTAATTTTACCGGAGGCGGTAAGAGTAAACCGCTTTTTGGCACCGGATTTTGTTTTCATTTTAGGCATTTTAATTCAATTTACGGGTTAAAAATATATAAACGAAAAAATTATTTTTTCTTTTTTGGGGCGATGAGCATTATCATTCTTTTACCCTCAAGTTTTGGAAGCTGTTCAACTTTTCCAATATCTTCAAGTTCCTGGGCAAACCTTAGCAGTATTAATTCTCCCTTGTCTTTGTATATGATTGATCTTCCTTTGAAAAAGACATAAACTTTAATTTTGGCCCCTTCTTCGAGAAATTTTTGAGCATGCTTCAATTTAAAGTTGAAGTCATGTTCATCGGTATTGGGTCCCAGTCGGATTTCTTTAACAACAACTTTTGCAGCGTGTGCCTTTATGTCTTTTTGCTTTTTTTTCTGATCGTAAAGAAACTTCTTGTATTCCAGAATTTTACACACCGGGGGATTAGCTGTGGGAGCAATTTCCACAAGATCAAGTCCTTGTTCCTCAGCAAGTGCCAAAGCCTCCTTCAACTGCATAATTGTCGGTTCTACATTATCTCCTACAACCCTTACAACGGGTGCCTGGATTTTTTCATTTATCTTATGCGGGTCTTCCGGTTTTACAAAACCTCTTCTGGGTCTTGGTCTGAATGGTGTAGCTATACTTTGTTCCTCCTTTATTTTGTTAATAAACTGTATTAATTAAAACTTTATTTATGATAATTCTTTTTTCAAATAAACACAAAAAAATCAGAACTCTGTCAGTTCTTTGATTTCATCATTAACCAATTTGATAAAATCATCAGGAGTAAAAGTACCTAAATCACCTTTACCATGTTTCCTGACAGACAAAGTTCCTTCGTTTTCTTCCTTCTCACCAACAATGATCATGAACGGAATCTTACGCGTTTCAGCATCTCTGATCTTTTTGCCGGTTTTTTCACTACGTTCATCAATAAGGGTGCGAATTTCGGAATTATTTAGCAAATTTAAAACTTTTTTCGCATAATTCTCATACTTCTCGCTGATTGGCAATACGATAGCCTGCTCAGGGGTGAGCCAGAGCGGGAAATTACCGGCGCAATGTTCAATAAGAACAGCTACAAAGCGTTCCATGGAGCCAAAGGGTGCACGGTGAATCATAACCGGACGATGCTTTTGATTATCGGTACCTGTGTACTCCAGTTCAAAGCGATCGGGTAGATTATAGTCTACCTGAATGGTACCCAACTGCCATTTGCGGCCCAGGGCATCTTTTACCATAAAATCCAGTTTGGGACCATAAAATGCTGCTTCTCCCGTTTCAACTTCAGCTTCAATACCTTTTTCTTCAACCGCCTCTATAATTGCTTTTTCTGCTTTTTCCCAGTTTTCATCAGTACCTATGTACTTTTCGTGGTTATCTGGATCACGCAATGAGATTTGCACACCATAATCTTTAAAATCAAGTGCCTTAAAAATATATAATATGATATCCATTACTTTAAGAAACTCTTCTTTTACCTGGTGTTGTTCGGCCTGCTGCTCGCTTTCATCCTGGCCGGGGGGGA
>CAYXIT010000052.1:0-2791 GCA_964465275.1 uncultured Bacteroidales bacterium
TATGCACCGGAACGATAAACCAAACGAAAGGGCAGGATCCGATTTTTTCGCAATTTTATGCCAATCCTTTGTATTTAAACCCGACGCTTGCAGGTTCTGAAAAATGTACCCGTTTTGTTATGAATTACAGAAATCAACCATATCCGGCTTTTGGCACTTTCAGCAGTTATAGCTTTTCAGCAGACTTATATACTGAAAGTCTTGGTGGAGGTATAGGCATTCAGTTTCTGCATGATAGCCAGGGAGGTTTGCTTGATCACACACAGGCAGGTTTGATATACAGTTATCACGGCAGGCTATCGCGTGAATGGTACATGGGCTTTGGCATGCAAACTACATATTTAAACCATAAACTGAACTGGAACAACCTGATTTTTCCTGATCAGTACAACCCGGGAGGTAATTCCAATATTACAACATCAGAAATAACACCAGATAACCTTAACAGTCATAATATTGATTTCTCTGCCGGGATTTTGGTCTTCAATGAAAGTTTTTATGGCGGTGTAAGCGTGCATCATTTGTCACAGCCCACTATCCATTTCTTTGAAAATGAAAAATTACCTGTAAAGTATACTTTGCATCTGGGGTATGAGTTTTCTCCGCTGGGACGCAATGCAAGAAAAACATCACAGGATAGGCTTACTGTTTCTCCCAATCTGATAATTCAATCACAGGGAGATTTTCACAGGATCAACTATGGATTATATGCGAACATTTCACCTGTTACCATGGGTGTTTGGTTCAGACAAAGCTTTACATATCCCGGTTCGTTGATATTCATGGCAGGATTAAAACAGGTAAATTACACGATAGCATACAGCTATGATCACTCACTTTCAGGTTATTCCGGTGTTGGTGGCGGAGCACACGAATTAAGTGTTTTACTTAATTTAAATTGCTTGGAACAAATTACGAAATACCGCATAATAAATTGTCCCTCATTTTAGTTATTTTTGTACGAATCTCAAAAAATAGACACAACTATGACAAGGAATCCCAAGATTTTTTTCGCTTTTGCAGCATTTTTTGCAGCTGTAACTTTCCTCTCATCATGTGGTAAGGAAACTTCACCCACCACAGGCTGGACGTATAATGATCCGCAAACAGGTGGTTTTGAAGTAAAACCCTACCAAGAGCAGGAAACAGGCCCCGGGCTTGTATTTATTGAAGGAGGTACATTTGTAATGGGCCGAACTGAACAGGATGTTATGTTCGACTGGAATAACCAGCCCAGGCGTGTTACCGTTTCTTCATTTTATATGGATGAAACTGAGGTAAGAAATGTTGACTATGTTGAATATTTATACTGGCTGGGGCGTGTTTTTGGTGAAACCTATCCCGAGGTGGTGCGTAAAGCATTACCTGATACACTGGTTTGGCGCGAAAGACTTGCCTATAACGAACCATACGTATATAATTACCTGAGGCATCCGGCATACAGAGATTATCCGGTAGTAGGTGTAAACTGGGTTCAAGCCACTGAATACGCTGCATGGCGTACCGACAGGGTTAATGAAATGATCCTTATAAGGGAAGGAATTCTGGAATGGAACCCTGACCAACTCAATGAAGATAATTTTAATACAGAAGCATATCTTGCCGGTCAATACGAAGGACTGGTCAGAGAAAATATGCGCGACCTTGATCCACGTGGTACCGGTGAAAGAAGGGTAAGAAGAGAAGATGGTATTCTGCTTCCTGCTTATCGTCTTCCGACAGAAGCCGAATGGGAATTTGCCGCACTTGGTCTTATAGGAAATACAGTTTATGAAAGAATTGTTGAAAGAAGAATTTATCCATGGAACGGAAGTAACCTTCGTAGCAGCGAACGCAAGACAATGGGTACCTTCATGGCAAATATTCAAAGAGGACGTGGTGATTTAATGGGCGTTTCAGGAAACCTTAACGATGCCGGTGAAATTACAGTTCCTGTTTATGCTTATTGGCCTAATGATTACGGTCTTTATAACATGGCCGGCAATGTAAATGAATGGGTACAGGATGTATTCCGTCCGTTATCTCATGAAGACGTTGCAGACTTCAGGCCTTTCCGTGGAAATGTATTCCAGTTACCACTCCTTGATGATGAAGGAGATCTCGCACCCAAAGATAGCCTGGGTCGTCTTATTTACAGAGATGTAACTGCCGAAGAAAGCGCTACAAGGAGAAACTACAGACAAGCTGATAACATCGGACACCGCGATGGTGAATTCGCTTCTTCCATTTATTTCAGAGAAGAACAAAGGCTTGAAGAAGAGGGCCATGGCAGATTAATGTACGATTATGGTGTTTCGTCACTTATCAACGATGAAGCAAGAGTATATAAAGGGGGAAGCTGGAAAGACAGGCCATATTGGATTGTACCCGGAAACAGAAGATTCCTTGACCAGAACGAGGCAACCAACGACATCGGTTTCAGATGTGCCATGACAAGGGTAGGAAGCCCCGTAGGGTATTAATCTTTTATTGGGATTCTTGATTAATAATTTAAGTCTCGCTTGTGCCATACAAGCGGGACTTTTTTTTTACGTAAAAAAGTTTCTGCAAAAGCTTTCTAAAAACTATCTTAGCGCGATCTTTAAATCATGCTATTTTTTAATTTAATGATTCTTTTAATGGATTTACAACAAGACAAAATATACAGATATATTCAACAGGGATACAAAATATCCATTGATAGCCGTAGTATTGATAATAATACAATTTTCTTTGCCCTGAAAGGAGATCGTTTCGACGGAAATCTTTTTGCAGCCGAAGCCATTGAAAAAGGCGCCTTGCTGGCAGTGAC
>CAYXIT010000052.1:2801-22226 GCA_964465275.1 uncultured Bacteroidales bacterium
GCCCTGAAAGGAGAAGTATTTGATGGCAATGAATTTGCATCAGAAGCTTTAGACAAGGGTGCTGCCCTGGCAATAGTTGATAAAGAAGGTTTGACAAAAAGAGACAGTCTAATAAAAGTAAAAAATGTATTAAATACACTTCAGTCATTAGCCACTTTTCACAGGTCAGAGATCAAAATTCCTGTAATTGGTATTACAGGTTCAAATGGAAAAACTACTACAAAAGAACTTATCAGCAATGTACTCTCTGCCAAATACAATACGCTTTTTACTCCAGGTAATTACAACAACCACATAGGATTACCCCTTACTATTCTTTCCATACAAAATAAACATGATATCGCTATTATTGAAATGGGTGCCAATCATGTGGGTGAGATTGGTCAATTGTGTAACATTGCACAACCAACCTGCGGATTAATTACAAACATAGGCAAGGCACATATTGAAGGTTTTGGCAGTTTTGAAAACATTATAAAAGCAAAAGGTGAATTGTACAAATATCTCATAAGGAATAATGGTTTGATATTCGTTAATAAGGACAATAAAATCCTTACCGATCAATTAAAAGGTTATAACCAACTTTACACGTATGGCAGTAAAGCAGACTTCGATTGCAGTGGGAGTATTATCTCATCACAACCTTATCTTGAATTAGAGATTGATATTCCTGAAATTAAAGGTTCAGAAAAAGAAAGAAGAATATCAACAAATCTTGTGGGAGCCTATAATTTCGAAAATGTTCTTGCAGCCGTTGCCATAGGCAGATACTTTGGTGTTCCTGATAAAGACATCAAAAAATCCATTGAAAAATATAAACCGGTCAACCGACGTTCGCAATTTACACAAACAGCAAAAAACAAAGTCATATGGGATGCATATAATGCAAATCCAACCAGTATGACTCTGGCACTTGAAAACTTTTCAAGCAATCCTGAGAAACCAAAAGTTGTCATACTGGGAGATATGCTGGAACTGGGAGATTTTGCCAAAAAGGAACACCTTGCAATCATTGATCTTATCAGAAACATGAAGCTGAATACAGTTATACTGATAGGTGATGAATTTTCAGCCTGCTCCGTGAATGAAAACAACTTTTTTGTTTTCAGGAAGACTGAAGAAGCAGCAGATTGGTTTAAAGAAAATGAAATCAAAGACAGTACTATTCTTGTAAAAGGATCACGTGGTATACAATTAGAAAAACTGGAAAAGTTTCTTTAACCATAATGAATATAGTAATTCAGTATTTCTTTAAATACTGAAAACTTTTTTCAGATATTCTGTCTGATACTAACGAAAAGCACTTCTTTCCTCACGTAAAATATTAAGTTTCTCCGGATCTTCAGGATCATCAATATATTCAGTATATGCTTCAATAAATCGCGGATGATCTTTGTATAAAACATTTAGTTTTGTTTCAACAGGAGTTAAAAGGACTGAAGCAAAAAAGAAAACAAGTACCGTTGATCTGATAAAAAATTGCTGATTAAATTTACTAATCCCCTTTTTTCGGATCCATAAAAAAAGAATAAACCCCACGATAAAAAGATTAAGGGAAAAAGCTATGCCGGCAAGAATTTGCATTCCCCTGTAAAAATCTATTGAATGTATGATTGCTATAAAACTAAGTGAATAAATAAAACCGGCTGATATACTGCTGGTAACTTTTTTTGGGGAAAGCTCATTTCGTTTACGTTCATTAAAAAGATCTTTGATGCTCATTCCTGTAAAAAGAAAAAACCCTGACCACATGTAAAAAATTGCAATTAGTACAAGAAAAACCCTGAGTAATACATGCAACTGCATCCCTGCAAAAATCCGGAATATTATTAATGATAATATAATAAACAGTGTTACAAGTTCAATTCTTTTTATTTGCGTCATTAATTACATATTTTTTTATCCCGCACAAAATTGCATAATTAAAGCTGAAATTCAAAGAAACAAAATATTTTACTCTCAGCGATAGTATTACTGAATCAAATCTTCAATTCCAAAATTAATTATAAAATATTGACTTCAGGTTCAAGGGTTATTTGAAAGCGATCTGCTACGGATTTTCTGATATTTTCTGAAAGTTGCAATATCTCACGACCCGATGCCTTACCATGGTTTACCAGCACAAGTGCCTGCTGTTTATGCACACCGGCATCTCCAACCCGGTGACCTTTCCAACCGGCATTTTCAATAAGCCAGCCAGCAGCAACCTTCATATATCCTGATTTATCAGGATATGCAATAATTTCAGGATACTTTTTCTTAAGTTCTTCATATTGCTCAAAAGGTATTACGGGATTCTTGAAAAAACTGCCTGCATTACCCAAAACTTCAGGATCGGGTAGTTTACTTGTTCTTACAGAGCGAACAATACCTGCAATATCATGGATATCGGGATTTTCAATTTTTCTTTGTTCAAGTTCATAATTTATTGTACCATATCGGGTATTAATAATATGGTTCTTTTGGGTAAGCCTGAAGGTAACTGACAAAATAATAAACTGCCCTTTACCCTCCTGTTTAAAAAAACTATTGCGATAACCAAACCGGCAATCACTTTTTTTAAAAGTATGAATTTCTCCGGTACTTACTTTCAGTGCCTCCAGTTCATGAAAAACATCTTTCAATTCAACACCGTAGGCACCGATATTCTGCATCGGGCTCGTACCAACTTTTCCGGGGATCAGGGTGAGATTTTCAATTCCACCCCAGTTGTTTTTTAAGCAATATTTCACAAAACCTTCCCAGTCTTCGCCAGCCATTGCCTTTACCAGAACAAAGTCACCTGATTCACTCAATTTAGTTATTCCTTTTAAATTGACATGTACAATAAGTCCGGGAAAATCCTGTGTAAACAAAAAATTACTTCCCCCACTCAATATCATATAAGATAATTTCAAACTATCGATATGATTCAACAGAGCCGGAATTTCTTTCTGGCAGGAGAATTCTGTAAAGTAACGGGTTTTAGTATCAATACCAAAAGTATTGTAATTTTTCAGTGAGAGATTTTCGATGATTTGCATAATAAAAAATGCCGGCAGATTTGCCGGCAAAGTTAATACAATTGAAACAACCTACACCAAACTCCGGGAGTTGGCCGAAAGTAAAAATTCATCGTGTAAGAATTATAGATTTTTCTTCCACCATTTTTCTCAGGTTGATAAGCGCATATCGCATTCTGCCCAAAGCAGTATTAATACTTACATTGGTTTGTTCGGCTATTTCCTTGAAGCTCATATCGGAATAATGCCGCATTTTCAAAACCTCTTTTTGCTCATCTGGTAAATATTCTATTAATGCTTTTACATCACGATGTATTTGCTCAACGATTATTTTATCCTCGATGGTTTGATCAAATATTCTAAGGGTTTCAAAAATGTCGTAATCCTCACTGTTTTCAAGAAACGGCATTCGTTTTGATTTCCTGAAATAGTCAATGATAAGATTATGTGCAATACGCATAACCCAGGGGAGAAATTTTCCTTCCTCATTATAAGATCCTGCCTTCAGGGTATTTATTACTTTTATAAAAGTATCCTGAAATACATCTTCAGCCACATGCTTATCTTTAACAATAAGCATAATGTAAGAAAAGATTTTTCTTTGGTGTCTTTTAATTAATGCTTCCAGGGACGAGTGATCACCATTAATGTATAGGCGAACTAACTCTTGATCGCTAGTTTTACGGTCATTCATAACAATGGCCTCCATTTTAGTTTTAAATCAAGAGTAATGTTCTGTCTATAGGCGGTTTGTTTTTAATTAATGGTTTTAGGAATATTGCGTATTTTTTATTGTACTATACATCACAAATATAAACCTTTTTTTTTACCTGTGAACTATATGAAAAATATTTTAAATTATTTTTTATAAGAATGATCGACAAACATAATTATTCATTACCTCAAAGCTGTCATTTTTTCAACAATTACATCCTGGAATTTCGAAAAAAAACAGGGATAAAAAAAACGATTACAATGGTTGGAACAGTAACGTTAAAAGAAGAAGTATGATAATTTAACCAATAATTTTTTAAACAAACAATTAATAAACACTTTTCTTGTACAACTTAAATATTTCACAACACAACAATTTTCATTCCAATTTTTATTTTAAAAAACATTTCAAAGCAAAACAATAAAACCCTGTTTATAAAATCCAATAAGATGTGGTAATTTTGCAAAATTTACTGAAAATTGAATAATGAATATTGAAAAAGATATAGATAAACTCAGTTCGAAGGATTATATCCTGATAAAGGGTGCTCGTGTTCATAATCTAAAATCGATAAATGTTGCTTTAGAAAGGAAGAAGCTGGTTGTAATTACCGGCTTATCCGGATCAGGAAAATCGTCACTGGCATTCGATACCTTGTATTCAGAGGGTCAGCGCCGTTATGTGGAAAGTCTGAGCTCATACGCAAGGCAATTCCTTGGCCGTATGAACAAGCCTGATGTTGACTACATAAAAGGAATTTCTCCTGCCATCGCCATTGAACAGAAGGTAAATACACGCAATCCACGGTCCACAGTGGGTACGGCAACAGAAATTTATGATTATCTGAAATTGCTTTTTGCCCGGATTGGAAAAACTTTTTCACCCGTTTCAGGCAATCCGGTAAAACGACATACAGTAAGCGACCTGGTTGACTTTGTGCTGAATCTTCCTGAAGATACCCGTGTTATGTTCTTTGCCCCCATTGATATTGATACCGGCAGAAATTTTTCACAACAACTTTCAGTTTTGCTTCAACAGGGGTTTTCGCGTATATCACTTAACGACGAAATAGTAAAGATAGAAGAAGTACTTCCTGAGATTGATAAAACCAACATTAACAAGAAACCACTAATAGTTATTGACCGGTTTAAAGTTGATTCAACTGACAATGATCTGAAAGCAAGGATAGCCGATTCGGCCCAAACAGCATTTTATGAAGGCCATGGTGAATGTATGCTGGAGTTGGAAAACAGACACGGAATACAAAAGGAGTATTTTTCAAATCGTTTTGAACTTGATGGAATAACATTCGAAGAACCCACAGTAAACCTGTTTGCATTTAACAATCCATTTGGAGCCTGCAAAACCTGCGAAGGATTCGGAAGTATTATTGGTATAGATGAAGATCTCGTTATACCCAACAAAAGCCTTTCAGTTTATGATGATGCCATTGTTTGCTGGAAAGGAGAAAAAATGAGTGAATGGAAACACCAGTTTGTAAAGCATGCTTACAAGTTTGATTTTCCCATACACAAACCCATCTATCAACTAACTCAAGAGCAAAAACAACTGTTATGGGAAGGTAATGAATACTTTGGAGGGTTAAATGATTTCTTCAGGATGGTTGAAGAAAATACATATAAAATTCAGTACCGGGTAATGCTGGCAAGATACCGAGGCAAAACTGTGTGTCCCGATTGTAAAGGAACCCGGTTGCGCAAAGATGCAAATTATGTAAAAGTTGCCGGAAAAAGCATAAGTGAACTTGTACTGATGCCTCTTGACCAGCTTTATGATTTTTTTCAGAATATTAATCTTGATAAGCATGATAGCGAAGTAGGAAAAAGGTTACTTGTGGAAATCAATAACCGGTTAGAATATCTGAATGATGTGGGTTTAGGTTACATTACTCTCAACCGCCTCTCATCTACCCTTTCAGGAGGTGAATCGCAACGCATAAATCTTGCCACATCTCTTGGCAGCAGTTTGGTAGGATCACTATATATCTTAGATGAACCAAGCATTGGTCTGCATCAAAGAGATACACACCGTTTGATAAAAGTCCTGAAACGTCTCAGGGATCTTGGCAACACGGTTATAGTTGTTGAACATGATGAAGATATTATGCGTAATGCCGATCAGGTAATAGATATTGGCCCCCTTGCGGGTGCCAATGGCGGTGAAATTATTTTTCAGGGAAGCTTTGATAAACTTCTCAAAAATAAAAACAGCTACACCGCACGATACTTAAATAAAAACCTTCAGATACCCGTTCCACCGAAAAGAAAAAAATGGAAGGAGTTTATTGAACTTCAAGGTGTAAGACAACATAACCTGAAAGGATTTTCGGTAAAGATACCCCTTGGGATCATGACAGTTGTAAGTGGAGTAAGTGGTTCAGGCAAAACCACTTTGATAAAAAACATTTTATATCCGGCCCTGAAAAAAATGTATGGAGGGTATGGCGAGAAAACAGGTAAATTCGACATGTTGACCGGAGATTATCAGTCACTCAATGATGTGGAATTCATTGATCAGAACCCAATAGGAAGATCATCGCGATCAAACCCGGTAACTTATATTAAGGCTTATGACGAAATACGCAACCTGTATGCCCAAAATCCCCTTGCAAAAGCCAGAGCCTATACTCCGGGTTATTTCAGCTTCAATATTGACGGGGGCCGGTGCCCCGAATGTGAAGGTGAAGGCGATGTTAAAATTGAGATGCAGTTCATGGCTGATATAAGTCTGAAGTGCGAAAGCTGCAACGGTACAAGATTTAAGGATGAAATACTTGATATCAGGTTTCAAAATAAAGCCATCAACGAAATTCTTGATCTTACAGTTGATGAAGCCATTTATTTTTTTACCACTGCAACCGAAAAGCAACAGATGGCCAAAAGAATTGCTGCAAAACTGCAACCACTCCAGGATGTCGGTTTAGGTTACATTAAGCTTGGTCAGTCATCAAGTACATTATCCGGTGGTGAAGCGCAAAGGATAAAGCTGGCTTCTTTCCTTTCAAAAGGAATAAATAACCAAAAGACTTTTTTCATTTTTGATGAACCTACAACAGGATTACACTTCCATGACATCAAAGTGCTGCTTAAAGCCTTTGAAGCACTTATTGATAATGGCCATAGTATACTGGTAATTGAGCATAACCCCGAAATTATCAAATCTGCTGACTGGGTTATTGATCTGGGCCCCGAAGGTGGCGAAAAAGGCGGTAATCTTGTTTTTGAAGGAACTCCCGAGGAACTGGTAAAGTGCAAAGATTCATATACCGGCAAATTTCTCAAAGAAAAATTATAGCCAATATTCGGGCAATTATATTGCTAAATTCTTAAGGAAGAAACAGCTTTCACAGAAATAAATTGGCAGATAAAATTATTGATTACCCGATGCATATACCCCCATTACCTGGAGCTGATCAGTGAGAGGGCCTATTGCGTTTAAAGAGCTTTTAAACATATCTTCATCATCAAATAAAAGATCAATATAGAAAAAATACTCCCACTCTTTACCAATTATCGGCGCCGATTGAATTTTTGTCATATTAACCCTGTAAAATGCAAGCACAGATAAAATTTGCGATAAGCTGCCGATTTTATGGGGAAGAGAGAAGCATAACGAAGCTTTATTGATTGTTTGTTGATCTTGCGGCATAAGAACCTGATCCATTTTTTCTTCCTTTGCCAGCATCAGAAACCTTGTAAAATTTCGCTTATTGGTTTCAACACCATGCATTAAAATTTCAAGCCCATACATTTGTGCTGCAAGATCTGATGCAAGGGCAGCAACTCCCTTTAGTTTTTCTACAGCAATATTTCTTGCACTTAACGCTGTATCAGGTGTATCAACAATTCTTACTCCTTTCTTACGATAGGGTTCCAGAAAATCTTCACACTGTACAATAGCCATCGGATGCGATTGAATTTCAATTATATCTTCGGTTTTTTGACCCGGCAGAGCCATTAAATGCTGTTCAATTCTGAGAAATATTTCACCTCCGATTTTTAATCCTGAATTTCTCAGTAATGAATAATTTGGCAAGAGCGAACCGCCAAGTGAGTTTTCAATGGCAACACATGCTACATCGGCTGATAAATCATTAACGAGATCGAAAGCTTCTTTAAAAGTAAAGCAAGGCAAAATGGTAATTTCCGTTTCCAGAAAAAACTTACGCGCTGCCATTTCATGAAATGAACCCGGGAAACCTTGTATGGCAACATTCACATTTCCTGAAACAGAAGTAGTTTTCTTGGTCATTTTTTAGATTTTATTACATCGCGAAAGTAAATAATTCAATCCAAAGCCAGGTCAATTTTTATGAGATAATGATTTCGAATAAAAAATCAGAACTTTTGAGTAATTAACTCCGTATAAAACCACATGAAGTACTATTTAATAGCAGGTGAAGCTTCCGGAGATCTGCACGCATCTAATTTAATAAAGTCAATCAAACAACGTGATCCTGATGCAAAATTCAGGGCATGGGGTGGTGACCGCATGCAAAAAGAAGGAGCAAACATTATTAAACATATTAATGAGTTGTCTTTTATGGGTTTTGCTGAGGTACTTCTGAACCTTTCCACAATATTGAATAATATCAAATTTTGCAAAACAGATATAATTGATTATCAACCTGATGTTGTTATTTTTATCGATTATCCCGGTTTCAATCTTCGTATAGCAAGTTTCGTGCGGAAGCAAAACATAAAAACCATTTATTATATTTCACCCCAGGTATGGGCCTGGCACAAATCAAGGGTAAAAAAAATCAAAAGGGATATTGATAAAATGCTGGTAATTCTGCCTTTCGAAAAGGATTTTTACCTTGAACATAATTATGATGTGGAATTTGTTGGTCATCCCTTGCTTGATGCATTAAAAAAAATTAACTATATACCCGAAGCTGAATTTCGTAACAAAAACAATCTTGATAAGGACAATCCTATAATTGCCCTGTTACCCGGCAGCAGAAAACAGGAAATAAGCAAAATGCTTCATGTCATGTGCGAGGTAAGTGATATTTTTCCTGGTTACCAGTTTGTCATTGCAGGTACAACAGCCCATTCAGAAGATTTTTACAAACAGTTTACAGAAAAACGCAATATTCCTGTTGTTTTTGATCAGACATATAACCTGTTGCGTAATTCCTATGCAGCTTTGGTTACTTCCGGAACTGCAACACTTGAAACCGCTTTGATCGGGATACCGCAAATAGTATGCTATAAAGCAAACACAATTTCTTATCAGATAGCCAGAAGGCTGGTGGATCTTGAATTTATTTCACTTGTAAATCTTATCATGAATGAAGAAGTTGTTAAAGAAATGATTCAAAACGATTTCAATATAACTAATCTTGTGAAAGAACTAAAAGAGATTACCGAGAACGATTATTACAGAGCAGAAATATTGGAAAAATACAAGTTGCTCAGGAAAAAACTTGGAGGCACAGGTGCATCGGCAAAAGCAGCAGAAACAATCATTGAATTTTTAAAGAACTAATATGCGTTTAAAATATTTGCTGATATTAATTTTTATTGTTTCAGGCCCGTATAATTGCTACGCAGATAAACTACCTGAAGAAATTGATGTAGAAATATTTTTCGGCGAAACTATCAATAAACTCAACTTTACAGTAACCCAGGGCAGATACCTCGTTTGCGATATTGAACATAACAAACTGCTTGAGCTAACCCCATTTTCAACCATAATCCTTGAAAAAAAAGGCAATGAATTTCTTATCATCAGAAATGATTCAGTACTTTTTTCAGTAGACAAAATAACCTTGCAGGGATCAGCATTTCATAATTCATTTCTTGTAAATCCTTTAAATAATAATTTACAGGTAAGAGGTTATGATGGTAACCTGATCGTAAAAATTAAAAATGGCAGTCTATCCATGATAAACCGAACTCCTTTTGAAAGTTATGTAGCCGGCACAGTGCAATGGGAGTCGGGGTTTAATAAGCATGACATTTTTTATCAGGTTCAGGCCATCATTATCCGCACCTATGCACTAAGAAATTTAAATCGCCATAATCATGAAGGTTTTCATCTTTGCGATAAGGTACATTGCCAGGCTTATTATGGCAAATCAACGGATAAATCAATAATCGCAGCTGTAGACAAATGTCGCGGTGAGGTTTTAACCGATATCAACGGTAACCTGCTAAACACGGTTTATCATGCCAATTGTGGCGGACACACATTAAATTCAGAAGATTTATGGGCAGAAGCATTGCCTTATTTAAGAGCCGTCAAAGATGAATATTGCAGCGAAATGCCGGGTGCAAAGTGGGAAACATCCATTTCTTCCCATGAACTGAGAAAATTTCTTCAACAAAGATTTCATTACAATCCCGGTGAAGATGAGTGGAAAGGAATAACAGGTTTCAGACAAGTTTCGCGAAAGCAATTTCTTGATAGTAATGAGCTCATCCAG
The DNA here is from genome assembly GCA_964465275.1 of uncultured Bacteroidales bacterium. GTDB lineage: Bacteria > Bacteroidota > Bacteroidia > Bacteroidales > UBA7960 > SKVR01. The sequence goes on from CAYXIT010000052.1 coordinate 12,973, forward strand.
CTCAGGCATATTCGTGAACATTTTGGTTTGCGATCAACATATTTTACCATTACACCTGATGAAGACAACGAAACTCTGATAATTAAGGGAAAAGGATACGGCCACGGAGTAGGTTTATGCCAGGAAGGTGCCATGCAAAGAGCAAAACTAGGATATTCACGAAAAGAAATTTTGCAGTTCTACTATCGCAATTCAACCATAAATTATCTGGAAACAGAATCCACCTGGTAAATAAAAATCTAATCATCTATATAATTGGTTTTGATTGCAAAATTTACTAACTTAAGGTAAATTTTGTTTTATGACGCATTATTCAGACATACCACTGGTTCGTGTTGTCATTCCAGTAATTACAGGAATAATTGTTTTCAACCAAACACAATTTTTCTTTTCATTAGCCCAAGTTACCGTCTTGATAATTATATTTTTTTCACTGGCAGTAATCATAGAAAAATATCTGCAACAAAACTTTAATTATCGTTTCGCTTTCGGCTTAAATCTGATGCTTTTCTTTTTAATTGCTGGCTATCTCCTTGCCCAGACCAGATATGAAAAAAATGATCCGGCACATTTCAGCAGTCAAGTCATTGATAATTCATTTTTTAGAATACAGCTCACCGAGCCGGTTTCAGAAAAAACCAATACATATCAGATCATAGGCCGTGTAACCCATATTTTGGCTGATGATTCCTTAACAGAAGCAAAGGGAAGGCTCATAGCGTATATTGAGAAAGACTCACTTGCTGCATCCTTATCTTATGGTGATATTATTCTTGTGGAAAACAACATTCAGGAAGTACGACCGCCACAAAACCCAAACGCTTTTAATTTTAAAAATTTTCTGGCCAATCAGAATATTTTCCATCAAACCTATCGTCGGTCAGGACAATGGTACAAAACAGATGCAAATGAAGGGCATCCTGTTGTTTCGATGGCTCATTCAATGCGCACAAAAGCGCTTGAAACCCTGGAAGCAAACCATATAAAGGGTCGTGAGTTTGCCGTTGCATCAGCACTTTTGCTGGGCTACCGCGATTATCTTGATGAGGATCTGCAGCGCGAATTTGCCGGAGCCGGAGCCATGCATATACTTTGCGTTTCGGGCCTGCATGTGGGTATAATTTTTCTGGTACTTAATCTTTTGCTGAACTTCATGAAAAGGCTGCCATATGGCAGAATCCTGAAAACTTTTATAATTATCCTTCTGATTTGGTTTTATGCTGCTATTACAGGATTCTCTCCTTCTGTGTTGCGTGCTTCTACTATGTTTAGTTTTTTGGCAATCGGGCTAAGTTTCGGCAGAAGTACCAATATTTACAATACACTGGCAGCATCAGCCCTTTTTCTTGTTTTACTTGATCCGTTTATTATTTACCGGATTGGTTTTCAACTCTCTTACATTGCAGTAATCAGTATTGTCTGGTTACAGCCACTGTTTTACCGTCAGTTATTTTTTAAAAACCGTTTGCTTGACTATGGCTGGGGAATAATTACCGTTTCTCTGGCAGCCCAGTTAGGAACCGGGCCTCTGGCTCTTTACTATTTTAACCAGTTCCCTAATTACTTTTTACTTACCAATCTTGCAGTAATACCTTTAACAGGCCTGATCATAAAAGCAGGGATTTTATTTTTTATGGTTTCACCCGTTCAGCTTCTTTCCTTAATAACAGGAAAAGTATTATCGTTCCTCGTTTTTATTTTGCATAATGCAGTTAAGCTGATTGAAGGATTGCCCGGTTCAGTAGCTAATAATGTTTTTATAGGTTTTCATGAAACACTGTTCACCTTTGGAATAATTATCCTTGCCGGACTTTACTGGACACATGCCAGTAAAAAATATGCCTTTTTTATATTGGCAGCAGTATTAATTCTGGTCGGATCACTAACCGTAAGAAATATTCAGAATCAAAGGCAACAGAAAATGATTGTTTACCATATTCCGGGTGGAACAGGTATTGACTTCTTTTCAGGAAGGAATTGTTATTTCATGGCTTGTGAGAAAACACTTACCGACCAAAGGAGTCTTTCTTTTCACGTAGAAGAAAACCGTTTGCAGAAAGGGATAAAAGAAAAGCATGTTTTTTCATTGACAAAGAGCGAAGAAAATTTCAGGACTGATAATTTTATCAAAGCAGGGCCTTTTATTCATTTTGCAGGTATGAATCTGAAAATCATTGAAGATGTAAACATATTGCCAAAAGAAGATGAAGATATGTTAGATGATTTAAAATTATTTGAAGATAATGACATGGATTATGTAATAATTTCTGGAAATCCACGACTTCAAATCGGTAATATTAATAAGCTATACCCTTCAGCAAGGGTAATTATCGACCATTCCAACAATTTCTTTCAAACCCGCAGATGGCTGGAAGAATGTGACAGTTTGGGTATTGAATGCTGGTCGGTTAGGCAGCATGGTGCCTTTGAGTTTGCAGTAAAATAGAACTCCGGAATTTTTTTATCTCAAAACAATGAAAAATATTTATTCGCGTACTCTGCCTTGCAGGTAAATTCTTTGTCCGGTTTCAGGCTCCTGCCCTTCTTCCATATTATTTCGCCGGTATAAACTCTTAAGCCTGATAGCATATTGCTGAGAAATATCATACATGGTTTCACCGGATTTAACAAAATGATATTGTTCACTCCCTCTTCGTCTTTTGGGTTGCAGGTATACTATCTGCCCGACTTTTATACTACCGCTGCTTTGCATATCATTGTAACGGTAAATTTCTCTCGGCCACATTCCCAATTCTTCTGCTATACTTTCAGGGGTATCACCTTGCCGGGCATAAATATATTTTACCCTGTTATTTTCATGAATTTCGCGCTCCTGATCTGTATCCTGCCGGTTTAACTGATCTCCGGAAGCGCTTCGCCAGGAAGTTTGCCCCGCCGGCCTGGAGCTGATTCCGGTCGGTTTCCTGCCATCAAGCGCAGCAAGTACTAACTGATCATATTCATATAAACGGTTACGTTCAATAATACCAATGAGCAAATCAGGATATTGCGGATTTGTTGCATAGCCTGCTCTTCTGAGGCCTTTAGCCCACCCCTTGTAATCATCCATATCCAGTTCAAATAAACCGGCATATCGCTCACGACCTTTAAGGAATTCGGAATGATCTCTGAAAGATTCATCAGGATCGTTATAGGCTCTGAAACACTCATCTTTGTGATCATCATCCTTAAAAAAGGTGCGCCCACCCCATCCATGGCATTTTATGCCAAAATGATTATTTCCTATTACAGCAAGATCGCTGTTTCCAAATCCTGACTCAAGAATTCCCTGGGCCAGTTTTATACTGGCAGGTATTCCATTTGTGCGCATCTCTTCCATAGCAACATCTTTAAACCTTTCGATATATTCTTCAAGGGTCATATTCTGTTGCCCACTCACGGAAGAGAATACAGTTGTTATGAAAAAAAAGGGTAATATGATGGTATAAATAAACTTTGACATATGCAGCCTCATAGGTTTTAACTGATTAATTAATTGACTCTTATGCAAACCTAATTATTTTTCAGGAAAGTTAAGCATCAATGATACCCTTTTTAATTCACAATTGTAAATGACGCAACTGAGAAAGTCATCATATAAATCCTTAAATTTGATCAATAAACCTGAAAATGGCTATAGATGGAGTTATTAGAAAAATATTTTCCGCAACTTAATCCACAACAAGCTGAAAAATTTTATCAACTAAAGCCTTTATACGAAGATTGGAACAGCAAAATTAATGTTATATCCCGCAAAGATGTTCCAAACTTTTATATAAGACATGTGCTGCATTCAATGGCAGTTGCCAAAGTAATCAGTTTTACCGGGGGTACAAAAATAATGGATGTGGGAACAGGAGGAGGATTTCCTGGAATTCCACTTGCCATCTTATTCCCCGATTGTCATTTTACACTGGTTGATTCTATCAGAAAAAAAATAAAAGTAGTTGATGATATAGCCTTAAAACTTGAGCTTAAGAATGTAACCGCAATACAGGAAAGAGCAGAAAAAATTAACGGTAAATTCGATTTTATTGTTAGCAGAGCTGTTACTGCCTTGCCCCTGTTTATGGAATGGATTGGAACAAAAATCAGTAATGATAATAAAAACAATTTGAAGAATGGAGTACTTTATCTAAAGGGGGGAGATTTTCAGGAAGAATTAAAAGAAATATCTTTCAATCATAAAATATTTGAAATTTCTGATTTTTTTGAAGAAGAATATTTTAACACCAAAAAGATCGTTCATTTTTACAGGTAAACCTTATAGTTTCATGTGAACCGTATGATTTTTTATAATGTTTTAAAACTGTAATCATCAAAAATTCACTAGGTTTGCATAGGCTAGTAATTCATCAAACTCAACATTTTTTTAAGGATGCATAAGCAGGCAGGATATTTTAAAAGGAAGAAAATTCTTAAAAATGCAAATTTTCTTAATCTTACTCCCGTACCTCTGTTCGATCATAAAAAAAACGATAATGGTACTATAACCATACTGATACCACGTTTTTAGGATTTTTTGGGGAAAAGAATTCTTCAACCACGGTTAAAGCACCCTTATATTACATTGGAACTTGATGAACTGGGTACAGATACCTGGTTGCTGAGCGACGGTAAGAAAAATGTGCGCGATATCTGCGAGATATTAAAGGAAAAGCATAAAGAAAAAATTAATCCTGCTGAAGACAGGGTAACACGTTTCTTTTCTCAGATGTATATGCAAAAACTTATAACTTTTAATGAAATCTTAAAAAAATAAACCATGACAAAAGTATTATCAAACCTTGAACCCAAAACCCTTTGGAACTATTTTGAAGATATTTGCAATATTCCACACCCATCCAAAAAAGAGGAGAAGATTGTTGCTTATGTAAAAAAATTCGGAGAAGATCTTGGACTTGATACCCAGGTTGATGCTGTCGGAAATATAGTTATCAGGAAACCCGCCACTCCCGGTTTTGAAAATCGTAAAACCATTATTTTGCAAGGACACCTTGATATGGTACCGCAAAAAAATAACGACACACAACACGATTTTGAGAAAGATCCTATACAACCTTTGATCGACGGAGAATGGGTAAAAGCCCGTGGCACTACCCTGGGAGCCGACAATGGAATAGGTGCAGCAGCGGCTATGGCGGTAATGGCATCAAATGATCTTGAGCACGGGCCCATTGAATGTCTTTTTACCATTGATGAAGAAACCGGTATGACGGGTGCTTTTGCTCTTAAAGAAGGATTCCTTAAAGGAGATATTCTGATGAATCTTGATTCGGAAGATGAAGGTGAGCTATACATAGGTTGCGCCGGTGGCATTGATACAAATGCCTGGTTTACATACAATGAAATTGATGTGGTAGGTGCTGTAGGAGCTTTCAAGATTGATGTAAAAGGCTTAAAAGGCGGGCACTCAGGACTTGACATCAAACTGGGCAGAGGAAATGCGAATAAAATCCTCAACCGGCTATTATGGCAGGCAAACCGCGAATTTAACCTGCAAATTAATTCAATTGAAGGTGGTAGCCTGCGTAATGCAATTCCCCGTGAAGCCAATGCAATAGTAGTGGTACCGAAGGAAAATGAAGAAGGATTTATCAATCTAGTAAATGATTTAAGCAGTAAAATAAAAAATGAACTTAAAAACGTTGAACCCGACTTTTCACTGCTTGTTACCAAAACCGATATACCGGAAAAACTTATTGATCCTGAAATTACAAGCAATCTTTTAAATAGCATTTATGCATGTCCTAACGGAGTAATACGTATGGTTGATGATATTCCTGGCGTGGTGGAAACAAGCACCAATCTGGCTATTGTTAAATCAGACGGACAAAAAGTGGAAGTTTGCACATTACAGAGAAGTTCTGTTGACTCAGCTAAGGATGACCTCTGCAATATGATGCGTTCGGTTTTTGAATTGGCAGGAGCGGAAGTGGAACATGCCGGTTCATATCCTGGCTGGAAACCAAATGCCGGCTCTTCAATACTTCAAACCATGAAAAAGGTTTATCAGGATAAATTTGGGAAAACTCCTGAAGTAAAAGTAATCCATGCCGGGCTGGAATGTGGTCTGATAGGCGGCGTTTATCCCAATCTTGATATGATATCTTTCGGACCCACTATCCGGAATCCTCACTCACCCGATGAAAAAGTGAACATCAAAACTGTTGGGCTTTTCTGGGATTTTCTTGTTGAAACCCTGAAAAATGCACCGGTGAAATAAATCTGCTATTATATTTACTATATCATAAACTTAAAAGAGGCTGTCTCAAAAGCCAGATTTTATTTGGACGCTGAGCTTGTCGAAGCGGGTATCTGGCTCATAAGCAGATGTCGTTTCGACAGGTGTTATGCTGAGCATATCGAAGTGCTCAACGACCAGGTAACCCTTCTAAGACAGCTTTTCTCATAAATCCGGTTTTCGTCTTTTGTCCTTCTTAAGGGAGTGTTGTTTTTTCTTTTCCAGTCGCTTAAATCGTGAAGCTTTGGATGGCCGGGTAGGAATTCTTTTCTTTTCAGGCTTAAGTGCCTGATTCAGTAATTCAAGAAATCGTTCAATGCAATCTTCCTTGTTTTGATGCTGCGAACGTGATTTTTCACTTACAACAATCAGTTCTCCCTGCCCGGTAATTCTGGATGCAAGTTTTTCCTGAATCCTGATTTTTTGAGCATCTGTAAGCCATGATGAATCTGCAACATCAAACCGCAACTCAACCCTGCTGCTTACTTTGTTTACATGCTGACCTCCTGCCCCACTGCTCCGACTGGCACGAAAACTCAATTCACTGAGTAACCCATTGATGATATCCTGACTTAACATGCAAATTCTATATTATGGGTCAAACTTACATAAACTAAGGAATCTATTTTCTGAAATCGGTAATTAATATGCATAAAAACCCTGTTTGTTTTAGAAACATTAACATTTCTGGTTTTTTTTCATATTTTTGTTGCCGCAGGAAATAGAACAATTAATCAATATCTGCTTTTTTACAAAAAAAATGGAGCTGATACCATTCTAAACGGGGAGAAACCGAAAATCCTAAAGAGTAGGCAAATCAAAAAAAACCACACATGGACGAGAACAAAGTTGACATGTTTATCATGGCAAACAGCAAGTATTTTGAAAGTATGCAAATCCCGCAAATCAAGGATCAGCTGCTAAAACTTGATGATTCAAAATGGATTATGATCCAATCAATGAATTTAAAAGATCCGACCATAATGCTCATTATTTCAGTCATAGTAGGTCAGTTGGGAATAGATAGATTTATGATAGGTGATACAGGTTTAGGTATAGCTAAACTTCTTACCTGTGGTGGATTAGGCATCTGGACAATCGTTGACTGGTTCCTTATTCAGGGTATTACACGGGAGAAAAACATGGAAAAACTCCGACAATTTATTTACTAAAACCTCTGATGAGCAGAAATAAACTCTACCTGATAGTTATATCAATCTGTTCGGCAGGGTATATCTGGATAGCATATCATTTAAGCAAAACCGATAGTATTGTGGAAAGTGATAAATCAAACCTCGGTTTTTGCCTGATGAGAAGTATTACAGGTGTACCCTGTCCATCCTGTGGCATGACCCGTTCTGTTACTGCTCTTGCACAGGGGCAACTTGCAGAAGCTTTATGGTGGAATCCTCTGGGGTTAATCATGTTTATATCTATGATAACTTTTCCTGTCTGGATAGTATATGATATTATTCGCCGGAAGGATACATTTTACAAATTTTTCTTGAACGTTGAGAACTTTTTCAGAAACAGACCTGTTGCTATTGTTGCCATTACACTTGTACTTATAAATTGGATCTGGAATATATTTAAATTTTTATGAAGCATACCACTCTTACTGATCAAATTAATCAGGATCATCAATCAGAGAAGGCTTCCAACAGCTACCTGATGTCGATGATCGCTATTATGGTGGGTTTGCCCATGCCTGTTTTTAATCTTATTGCTACCTTGATCTTTTATGGTGCCAATCGCAAGGAAGCATTTTTTGTAAAATGGCACTGCACACAGGCACTGTTTTCACAGATCATTCTTTTATTTTTCAATGCACCTGCATTTATCTGGTTTTTCAGTATTGTATTTGGGAACAATGAATTTAACAACAACTTTTTTGCTTATATAATAGTTGTATTCATTATAAACATTGTTGAATTTATTGCTACTATTTACACTGCCATTGAAACCCGCAAAGGCAGGCATATTGAATGGCCCATTGTTGGGCCTCTTACCAGTTCTGTTGTAAAGCAGCCAGAAGAAATACAAAAATTAAATCAATAATGTTCAGGAAATTTCTCATACAGTTTTTTGTATTTATTGCCCTGGCAGGCCTTTTGTGGCTGGGTCTAAGCAGGATTAATTTAAAAAAATTCACACGCATAGATCAGGGGATAGAAACTCTTGAAGAAAAACTGGGAGATATTTTTTTAAATATTTTCAGACAACAACATACTGAAGTAAAAGATGGCAGAGTAAATGACTACCTTGATGCTATACTTGATGATCTTTTCAGCAGAAATAACATTGACCCGAACAGTATTGATATTTATTTAATGCAAAGTAAGACCGTTAATGCTTTTGCCTTACCCGGGCGTAGAATAATTATTTTAACCGGATTGGTTGACTTTACAGAAACTCCTGAAGAGCTTACCGGCATTATAGCTCATGAAATAGCTCATGTTGAAGCCGGGCATGTAATGAACAAGCTAAGCAGAGAAATTGGCATTTCTGTTCTTTTTGCAGCTGTATCGGGTAATTATAATATGGAATTGCTGCGGGAAGTGGCAAAAATGATTGCTTCAAACTCCTACAGTCGAACCATCGAACGTGAAGCAGACCAGCTTGCCTTTGAGTACCTGGTAAATGCGAAAATAAATCCCAGCGGCCTGGCTGATGTCTTTCAACGGTTTGCAGATGAGTTAGATGTACTGCCCCAGGAATTACAATGGATAAGCACACATCCGGCATCACTTGAAAGAGCCGAAAATCTTAAAAAACTCTTAGAACAACATTTCATTAATTCTTTCAGGGAATATGATGTTGAAGAATGGAACACTTTCAAAACCAGCCTGAAAGATTTATAATCGCAAAAAACTGAGAAAAATATCATATATCAGGCAATTTTTTTCTACTTTTGCCCACACAAAATTGAAAAGCAACCGGTCTTTGATAATATTACGGGGGGGTTCCAGAGCGGTCAAATGGGGCAGACTGTAAATCTGTTGGCTTTCGC
>CAYXIT010000053.1:0-8353 GCA_964465275.1 uncultured Bacteroidales bacterium
TTCCTGAGCCTACCCGTGATGTGGATAAGCCTTTCCTTATGCCCGTTGAAGACGTGTTCTCAATTACCGGCCGCGGTACTGTAGCAACAGGTAGAATTGAATCTGGTGTTATCAAAACCGGTGAACCTGTAGAGATCATTGGTATGGGTGCTGAAAAACTTAAGTCTGTTGTTACTGGTGTGGAAATGTTCCGCAAGATTCTTGACACTGGTGAAGCTGGTGATAACGCCGGTTTGTTGCTTAGAGGTGTTGACAAAAAGGAAATCAACCGTGGTATGGTTATCGTTAAGCCCGGTTCGGTTACTCCTCACAGAAAATTTAAAGCTGAGGTTTATATCCTTAAAAAAGAAGAAGGTGGTCGTCACACTCCATTCCATGATAAGTATCGTCCGCAGTTCTTTTTCAGAACAACCGACGTTACCGGTGAAATTTATCTGCCCGAGGGAGTTGAAATGTGTATGCCTGGTGATAACCTCACCATCACTGTTGAACTGATCAATGATATCGCAATGGACAAAGGTCTGAGATTTGCGATACGTGAAGGTGGCCGGACAGTTGGTGCAGGTCAGGTAACTGAAATTATCGAATAATAACTATCATATATTATTTCGAGAATATTAAAAAAGGGAGGGCCCCTGGTGGGCCTCCCTTTCCCAAACGGGTGTAGCTCAATTGGTAGAGTAGCGGTCTCCAAAACCGTTGGTTGTGGGTTCGATTCCTACCACCCGTGCAAAATATTGGAATGTTTAGTGCCCTGCAGGTTTTGATGTGAGCAATGCCTGCAAAATTGAGAAAACGTTAAAAAGTATCAACACTGATGAAAAAAGTTGTAAATTATTTCAAGGAAACCTATGATGAGCTCATCAACAAAGTTTCCTGGCCAACCTGGAGTGAACTGCAAAGTAGCGCAGTTGTTGTATCCATTGCTTCCCTCATAATCGCAGCCGTGGTTTATTTGATGGATACTGCATTCAGCACAGTGTTACAGCAATTTTACCGACTCCTTTTGTAATAATATTCTTAAAAGACCGGTAGTTTTGCTAACTGAATATTCTAATATTCATTCTTCATAAATCAGTAGCATAAAAAGGGAAATTTATTCCTAAACATTAGTATGAGCGAACAATTAAAAAAGTGGTATGTAGTAAGGGCGGTTAGCGGAAGCGAGAAGAAAGTGAAGCAGTATATAGAAAGCGAAGTAAGCCGTCTTGGATTAGAAGAGTACGTATCGCAAGTACTAATTCCGATGGAAAAGGTCTATCAGGTGCGTAAAGGGAAAAAAATCAGTGCTGAACGAAATTATTTTCCCGGATACGTTTTGATAGAAGCTATCCTGACGGGAGAAGTACCTCATATCATCAGATCAGTTCCTGGTGTACTTGGTTTTCTGGGTTCAGGCGGCGAAGCCGTTCCTCTCAGAGAAAATGAAGTAAACCGTATACTCGGAAAAGTAGATGAACTTTCAGAGAAAGATGAGGAACTTAACATACCTTTTATTGTTGGAGAAACAGTGAAGGTAACCGACGGACCATTCAGCAGTTTTACCGGAGTAATTGAAGAAATTAATGAAGAAAAGAAAAAACTCAAGGTAATGGTTAAGATTTTCGGGCGTAAAACTCCGCTCGAACTTAGCTTTATGCAAGTGGAGAAGGAATAGATTTTTCAAGGTTATTGGTTAGTCTTGATCCTCTTTACACAAAAAATTATTTTAAAATGGCAAAAGAAGTTAGTGCTCTTATAAAACTGCAAATTAAAGGAGGAGCTGCCAATCCATCACCACCTGTAGGCCCTGCATTGGGCGCAAAAGGGGTGAATATAATGGAGTTTTGCAAGCAGTTTAATGCCCGTACACAGGATAAAGCAGGTAAAGTTATTCCTGTAATTATTACTGTTTACAAGGACAAATCCTTTGTGTTTATAATTAAGACACCCCCTGTTGCAGTTCAACTGCGTGAAGCTGCCAAAATTAAATCGGGTTCAGCTGAACCAAATCGTACCAAAGTGGCCACAATTAACTGGGACCAGGTTCGTACGATAGCTGAAGATAAGATGCCTGATTTGAACTGCTTCACAGTTGAGTCGGCCATGAGAATGGTTGCCGGAACTGCTCGTAGTATGGGTATAAGGATCAAAGGAACTGCTCCTTTTTAAACCTTAATTCCTTTACAGGTAATTTAAAGGTTATTATTAAAATCAAAGCTTAACGGAATCTGAAAATGGCTAAATTAACGAAAAACCAAAAAGAAGCTTTAGCAAAATTCGATAAGAATACTGTTTATTCTCTCTCTGATGCAGCTGATGTTATCAAAAATATTACGTATACAAAGTTTGATGCTTCAGTAGATCTGGATATCAGATTGGGTGTTGACCCACGTAAAGCAAATCAAATGGTGCGTGGTGTTGTTGCTCTGCCTCATGGAACAGGTAAAACAGTAAGGGTATTGGTACTTTGTACACCCGATAAAGAAGATGAAGCCAAAGCTGCCGGAGCTGATTACGTTGGTTTGGATGAATACATTGAAAAAATCAAAGGCGGATGGACCGACGTTGACGTGGTTATTACCATGCCAAGCGTGATGCCCAAAGTGGGTGCACTCGGACGTGTGCTTGGTCCCCGTGGCCTTATGCCTAACCCCAAAGCCGGTACCGTTACTATGGAAATCGGCAAAGCGGTGCAGGATGTAAAAGGTGGTAAAATTGATTTTAAAGTGGATAAATACGGTATTGTTCATGCTTCCATCGGTAAAGTTTCCTTTGAAAAGGAGAAACTGATCGACAATGCTAAAGAACTTATCCAAACAATAATCAAGCTTAAGCCTGCTGCTGCCAAAGGAACTTATGTGCGAAGCATTTTCTTGTCAAGCACAATGAGCCCCGGTATTGCAGTAGAACCTAAATCAGTAACATTATAAACCCTTAGGCTCCGCCTTAATAAGGCATCGCCTATAAGACGGTGAAACTTATGAAAAGAGAAGATAAATTTCAGGTTATTGAGTCGCTCACCGAAAAGCTGGCAAACAACGAAGTTTTTTATCTGACAGATACATCTGAGCTCGATGTGGAAACTATCAACAGACTCAGAAGACTTTGCTTCAGGAGGAATGTTTCTATGCATGTGGTAAAAAACACACTGCTTAGAAAAGCAATGGAAAAATCTGAAAAGGATTTTGAACGCCTTTATGATGTATGTAAAGGCGCAACATCGCTTATGATTTCTGATACCGGGAACGTACCTGCAAAATTGATCAAAGAATTTCGCAAAACCAGCCCTAAGCCTATTCTTAAAGGTGCATATATTGAAGAATCAATCTATATTGGCGATAACCAGTTAGATATTCTTGAAAGCATTAAATCTAAGGAAGAGCTTATCGGTGATATCATTGGCTTACTTCAGTCACCTGCCAAAAATGTTATTGCATCCCTTCAATCAGGAGGCAATACTCTTTCAGGTGTGCTGAAAACTCTTTCTGAAAAGGAAGCGTAAACCTAAAAATTTAAACAATTAAAGTAAACAGATTAGAAACCCAATTAAAATTCGATAAAAAATGGCAGATTTAAAATCTTTCGCAGAACAATTAGTTAATCTTACTGTTAAAGAGGTTAATGAACTTGCTCAAATTCTCAAAGATGAATACGGTATTGAGCCTGCAGCAGCTCCTGTTGCAGTAGCAGCCGCAGGTGGTGGTGCCGAAGCTGGCGCTGCTGAAGAAGAGCAAACAGAATTTGATGTAATATTAAAAGCAGCCGGTGCCTCCAAACTTGCAGTGGTCAAACTGGTAAAAGAACTTACCAGCCTTGGCCTTAAAGAAGCCAAAGAATTGGTTGACAGTGCTCCAAAAGCAGTTAAAGAGCAAATCACCAAAGATGAAGCTGAATCCCTGAAAAAACAATTGGAAGAAGCTGGCGCAGAGGTGGAGATAAAGTAGCTTTATTTAAACCCTTAAAGATTAGACTTCTGCCGAATGTTAATTCGATGTAGAGGTCTGATCTTTATTGCTATTCATATTTTTTGGTTGATCTTGTTTTTTTTCTAACAACAAACTTTCATACCTTGGCCGCAACAAAAATCAACAAACAAAGAGTAAACTTCGGTTCCGTCACAAGACATTTCCCTTATCCCGACTTTCTCGAAGTTCAGATCAAATCATTTCAGGATTTTTTCCAACTGGAAACTACCCCTGAAAACAGAAAAAATGAAGGCCTTTTTAAGGTTTTCGCAGAAAATTTTCCCATTTCAGATGCACGGAACAATTTTGTTCTCGAATTCCTTGACTATTTCATTGATCCCCCGAAATATTCAATTCAGGAATGCATTGAAAGAGGACTTACCTACAGTGTTCCGCTTAAAGCAAAATTAAAGCTTTATTGTACCGACCCGGAACATGAAGATTTTGAAACCATTATCCAGGATGTGTATCTGGGTACAATACCCTATATGACTCCCAAAGGAACATTTGTTGTCAATGGTGCAGAAAGAGTTGTGGTTTCGCAATTGCATCGTTCACCCGGTGTGTTTTTTGGCACCAGTGTTCACGCAAATGGTACCCAGTTGTACAGTGCCAGGATTATCCCTTTCAAAGGCTCCTGGATTGAGTTTGCTACAGACATAAACAGTGTTATGTATGCTTACATTGACCGGAAGAAAAAACTCCCGGTAACTACATTGCTCAGGGCTATAGGTTTCGAAAGTGATAAAGAAATTCTTGAAATCTTCAACCTTGCCGATGAGGTCAAGGTGAGTAAAACCGGATTGAAAAAATATGTCGGACGCAAACTGGCTGCCCGGGTGCTCCGATCATGGATTGAGGATTTTGTGGATGAAGATACCGGAGAAGTAGTTTCAATTGAAAGAACAGAAGTGATCATTGACAGGGAAACTATCCTTGAGAATGAGCACATCGAACCCATAATTGAATCAGGAGTAAAAACTATTATCCTGCACAAAGAAGATATCAATCTAAGTGATTATGAGTTAATCTATAACACGCTTCAGAAGGATACCACAAACTCAGAGAAAGAAGCAGTTGAGTTCATTTATCGCTTACTCCGAAATGCTGATCCACCGGATGATGAGACCGCCAGAGGGATGATCGAAAAGCTTTTCTTTTCTGATAAAAGGTATGACCTGGGTGATGTTGGACGATATCGGATAAACAGAAAACTGAACCTTGAAACAGATATAGATATCAAGGTTCTTACAAAGGAAGATATTATAAGTATTGTAAAATATCTGATTGAACTGGTAAATGCAAAAGCTGACGTTGACGATATCGATCACCTGAGTAACCGTAGAGTAAGAACTGTAGGTGAACAATTATATGCACAGTTTGGTGTGGGATTGGCACGTATGGCGCGTACCATAAGAGAAAGAATGAATGTTCGCGATAATGAAGTTTTTGCCCCAACAGATCTTATTAATGCCAAAACTTTATCATCTGTTATTAACTCTTTCTTTGGTACAAACCAGCTTTCTCAGTTTATGGATCAAACCAATCCACTGGCAGAACTGACTCACAAACGTCGTATGTCGGCTCTCGGACCAGGTGGTTTGTCGAGGGAGAGAGCCGGGTTTGAAGTCCGCGATGTTCACTTTACCCATTATGGAAGACTATGTACCATAGAAACACCTGAAGGACCTAATATTGGTCTTATATCTTCACTTTGTGTTTATGCTAAGGTAAACGATCTGGGTTTCATCGAAACACCCTATTTCCCGGTTGAAGAAGGTAAGGTGGATTTCAAAAAAGATCCTTTATATCTTTCTGCCGAAGAAGAAGAAGAGCATATTATAAGCCAGGCCAATGTAGCCATTAATAAAGACGGTAGCTTTAAAAATGACATGGTAAAAGCTCGTTTTCAGGCCGACTATCCTATAGTTGAACCCGGGAAGGTTAAACTGATGGATGTTGCTCCCAACCAGATTGCTTCTATTGCCGCTTCATTGATTCCTTTTCTTGAGCATGATGATGCCAACCGTGCATTGATGGGAAGTAATATGATGCGACAGGCTGTTCCGCTTCTTAATCCTGAGGCTCCTATTGTAGGAACCGGACTCGAAGCCAAGGTAGCAGAAGACTCAAGGGTGCTCTTGCATGCAGAAGGAGATGGTATCGTTGAATCAGTTGATGCTGAAGAAATTGTTATCCGGTATTCTCGCAGCGATGAAGAAAAGCTGGTAAGTTTTGATGATGATGTCAGAGTTTACAAACTGACAAAATTCGCCAAAACAAATCAGAATACATGTATAAACCTCAGGCCTATTGTTTCTAAAGGTCAGAAAGTATTAAAAGGACAGCTTTTAAGTGAAGGTTATGCGACCAAAGATGGCGAACTTGCCATTGGACGTAACCTGAAAGTGGCTTTTATGCCCTGGAAAGGATACAATTTTGAAGATGCTATTGTGGTTTCTGAAAAAATTGTTCGCGATGATATCTTCACATCCATTCATATCGAAGAATTTTCGTTGGATGTAAGGGATACCAAGCGTGGGGTTGAAGAGCTCACCAGTGATATCCCCAACGTAAGTTCAGAAGCAATCAAAGATCTGGATGAATATGGTTTGATAAGGA
Source organism: uncultured Bacteroidales bacterium (assembly GCA_964465275.1). Classification (GTDB taxonomy): domain Bacteria; phylum Bacteroidota; class Bacteroidia; order Bacteroidales; family UBA7960; genus SKVR01. Next base: position 6,570 of record CAYXIT010000053.1, read on the forward strand.
TCGGAGCAGAAGTAAATGAAGGAGATATCCTGATAGGAAAGATTACTCCCAAAGGAGAAACCGATCCCACTCCCGAAGAGAAACTTCTGAGGGCAATCTTTGGTGATAAGGCAGGTGATGTTAAAGATGCTTCTTTAAAAGCGCCTCCGTCAACCAAAGGAGTTGTTATTGATAAAAAGCTTTTTTCACGGGTTTTTAAAGATAAGAAAGCAAAAACCAAGGAAAAAATAATTATAGATAAACTTGATGAAGAATTTAACCGCGAAATAGCTGATTTAAAGGCTAAACTGGTTGATAAACTTATTGTTCTGGTTAGTGGTAAAACCTCACAAGGGGTGAGCAACAGTCTAAAAGAAGTTGTTGTGCCAAAAGGAACTAAGTTTACTCAAAAAATTCTGCAATCTCTTGATTATTCGATCATAAATCCAAATAATTGGACTACAGATAAGCAAAAGAATGATCTGATAAAAGAACTATTGCATAATTTCTCCATCAAGTTTAAGGATACTCTCGGAACCTATAATCGTAAAAAATTCACTGCTACTGTAGGTGATGAACTTCCTGCAGGAATTGTTCAGCTAGCCAAAATTTACCTGGCCAAGAAGCGTAAGCTTAAAGTAGGTGATAAAATGGCGGGTCGTCATGGTAACAAAGGTATTGTTGCACGTATAGTAAGACAGGAAGATATGCCATTCCTTGAGGACGGAACCCCGGTTGATATAGTACTTAACCCCTTAGGTGTGCCTTCAAGGATGAACCTTGGGCAGATTTATGAAACTGTTTTAGGTTGGGCCGGTCAGGTTCTTGGTGAAAAATATGGTACCCCCATCTTTGACGGGGCCAATATTGATCAGATAAATGAGCTTATGCGTAAGGCCAATCTTCCTGAAAACGGTAAAGTATATCTTTATGATGGAGGTACCGGTGAAAGATTTGACCAGCCTGCCACTGTTGGTATTATTTATATGCTTAAACTGGGGCATATGGTTGATGATAAGATGCACGCCCGCTCCATAGGTCCTTACTCACTTATTACGCAGCAACCCCTTGGTGGTAAAGCTCAGTTTGGTGGCCAGCGTTTTGGTGAGATGGAAGTCTGGGCCCTGGAAGCATTTGGTGCAGCCAATATATTACAGGAGATCCTTACAGTTAAATCAGATGACGTAATTGGTCGTGCCAAAGCTTACGAAACGATTGTTAAGGGTGATAACATGCCAACACCCGGTGTGCCGGAATCATTCAATGTTCTTGTACATGAGTTAAGGGGTCTCGGCCTTGATATAAAATTTGAGTAAACTATCTGCTTCAGACAAGGATTTATTTTAAGTCCTTGTCTGAAGAATTCTTAAAAAGGAGAAATCCCTTTATTATTTTAATTGACCTACATTTTTCAACAATATCAACTTTCTTTCTATGGCTTTCAGAAAAGAATCCAATGTAAAAAGCAATTTTTCCCAGATAACAATAAGCCTGGCATCTCCGGAATCAGTACTTGAAAGGTCGCATGGTGAGGTACTTAAGCCCGAAACCATCAACTATCGTACTTATAAACCTGAGCGTGACGGATTGTTCTGCGAAAGAATATTCGGGCCGGTTAAGGACTGGGAATGTCACTGCGGTAAATACAAGCGAATCCGTTATAAAGGGATTGTTTGTGACCGTTGTGGTGTAGAAGTAACTGAGAAAAAGGTAAGAAGGGAAAGAATGGGGCATATCAAACTGGTAGTGCCGGTTGCCCATATCTGGTTTTTCCGTTCTTTGCCCAATAAAATCGGTTATCTCCT
>CAYXIT010000053.1:8363-12112 GCA_964465275.1 uncultured Bacteroidales bacterium
ATGCCGGAGTAAAGGCTGATGAATTCAATTATCTTGATTTTCTTACCGAAGAGGAATATTTCAATATTCTGGAAACCCTTCCTAAGGATAATCAGTTGCTTGAAGATGACGACCCCAACAAATTCATCGCAATGATGGGGGCTGATGCACTTAAAGAGCTTCTTGTTCGTCTTGATCTCGACCAGCTCTCTTACGATCTCAGGCATAAAGCCAATACAGAAACATCTCAACAGAGAAAAGCGGATGCTCTTAAGCGTTTGCAGGTGGTTGAAGCTTTCCGTGAAGCCAATTCACGTATGGAAAACAAACCCGAATGGATGATCGTAGATGTGGTTCCGGTTATTCCTCCTGAGTTACGTCCTCTTGTTCCGCTTGACGGTGGAAGGTTTGCTACAAGTGACCTGAACGACCTCTATCGCAGGGTGATCATCAGGAATAACAGATTAAAAAGACTTATTGAGATCAAAGCTCCTGATGTAATATTACGTAATGAAAAACGTATGTTGCAGGAGGCGGTTGATTCCTTGTTTGATAATTCAAGGAAAACCAATGCAGTGAAAACTGAATCAAATCGTCCATTGAAATCCTTGAGCGATAGTCTTAAAGGAAAACAAGGACGTTTCCGTCAGAATCTTTTAGGTAAAAGGGTTGACTATTCTGCCCGTTCAGTTATTGTTGTGGGTCCCGAATTAAAACTTCATGAATGCGGTATACCCAAGGAGATGGCATCAGAACTTTTCAAGCCGTTTATTATCAGAAAAATGCTTGAAAGGGGTATTGTAAAAACTGTAAAATCTGCTAAAAAGATTGTTGACAGGAAAGATCCTGTGGTATGGGATATTCTTGAAAATGTACTTAAAGGACACCCTGTATTGCTGAACCGGGCGCCCACCCTTCACCGTTTGGGTATTCAGGCCTTCCAGCCAAAACTTATTGAAGGTAAAGCAATTCAGCTTCACCCGCTTGTATGTACGGCTTTTAACGCCGACTTTGATGGTGACCAGATGGCTGTTCACGTTCCACTGGGTAATGCGGCAATTCTTGAAGCACAACTTCTGATGCTGGCTTCTCACAATATTCTTAATCCCGCAAATGGTGCTCCAATTGCAGTTCCGTCTCAGGATATGGTCTTGGGTCTGTATTATATGACCAAAGCCAGAAAGAATACTCCGGAGTTTCCTATGAAAGGTGAAGGACTTACCTTCTATGGAGCGGAAGAAGTTATGATTGCTTACAATGAAAGAGCTATTGATCTTCATACAATTATTAAAGTAAAGGTCAAAGTGCTTGAGAATGGCAATCTGATTGATAAAATTGTAGAAACTACTACCGGCCGGGTTCTGTTTAATGAAGTAGTGCCGGAAGAATATGGCTATATCAACCAGCTTCTTACCAAAAAGGCTTTGAGGGATATCATCGGTGGTATCATGAAAACAACAGGTATTGCCAGAACATCTCAATTCCTTGATGATATCAAAGATCTTGGATTCTATATGGCATTCAGAGGAGGTCTTTCCTTTAATCTTGGTGATATCCTTGTACCTGAAGAGAAGAAAATTCTAATTAACGCAGCCAACGATCAGGTGAATGAGGTAAGAGGAAACTATAGTATGGGTTTCATTACCAACAATGAAAGATATAATCAGATTATTGACATCTGGACGCATACCAATGCCAAATTAACGAAGGTATTGATTGATAAAACAACCGCCGATAATCAGGGTTTCAACCCCGTTTATATGATGCTTGATTCGGGTGCAAGGGGTTCAAAAGAACAGATTCGTCAGCTCTCCGGAATGAGGGGTCTTATGGCTAAGCCCCAGAAATCAGGAGCGAAAGGTGGTGAGATTATCGAAAACCCGATTCTTTCTAACTTTAAAGAGGGGTTATCGGTTCTTGAGTATTTTATTTCAACTCACGGTGCCCGTAAAGGTCTTGCAGATACAGCTCTTAAGACAGCTGATGCAGGTTATCTGACACGTAGGCTGGTTGATGTATCACAAGATGTTATTATTAATGAAAACGACTGTGGTACTTTGCGTGGACTCACAGCTACGGCACTCAAAAATAATGAAGAAACTGTTGAAACCCTTTACGACCGGATACTGGGTCGTACATCTCTGCAGGATATTCTTCATCCAACTTCCGGTGAAAGGATTGTTGGAGCCGGTGAAGAACTTACTGAAGAAATTTGCCAGGTAATTGAAGAATCACCTATAGAAGCTGTAGAGATCCGTTCGGTGCTTACCTGTGAGTCAAAACATGGTGTTTGTGCCAAATGTTATGGTCGTAACCTGGCAACCGGCCGAATGGTTCAGAAAGGTGAATCTGTTGGTGTTATTGCAGCACAATCAATTGGTGAGCCGGGTACACAGCTTACATTGCGTACTTTCCACGTTGGGGGTACGGCAAGCAACATTGCAACTGCATCGAAAATAAATGCCAAATATGCCGGTATTATTGAAATTGATGAGTTAAGGGCAGTGCCATTTACTTCGGCTGACGGACGTAACTACTTTGTTGTTATCGGCCGTTCTGCTGAAATGAGAATAGTTGATAAAAACACCCGTATGGTTCTCACTACTCAGAACATTCCATATGGTGCCAATCTTTATGTTGAGCACGGTGCCGAAGTTGATAGCGGTCAGCTGATCTGTGAATGGGATCCCTACAATGCCGTTATTATTTCGGAACTCAGTGGTAAAGTAGTTTATAACAATATGGTTGAAGGAGCCACTTACCGCACTGATTCTGATGAACAAACCGGTTATTATGAGAAGGTTATCATTGAAAGCAAGGATAAAACACGAAACCCGTCAATCAGTGTTGTAAATGCTGAAGGAGAAGTACTCAAAACCTATGATATGCCGGTAGGTGCCCACATTGTGGTCAATGAAAATAATGAAATTACTACCGGATCTATCATTGCTAAAATTCCAAGAGCTATTGGGAAATCCGGCGACATTACCGGTGGTTTACCAAGGATCACCGAGCTGTTTGAAGCACGTAACCCTTCTGATCCTGCAGTTGTGTCAGAAATTGATGGTGTGGTTTCTTTTGGTAAGAAGATCAAGCGTGGTAATCGTGAGGTGATCATTACTTCAAAAACCGGTGATGAAAAACGTTACCTGGTAGCATTATCAAAACAGATCCTTGCCCAGGAGAATGACTTTGTAAAAGCAGGAACACCATTGTCAGACGGACCCATTACTCCTGCCGATATTCTTGCTATCAAAGGACCTACTGCTGTTCAGGAATATATCGTGAATGAAGTTCAGGAAGTATACCGTATGCAGGGTGTTAAGATCAACGACAAGCACTTTGAAGTGATTGTAAGGCAAATGATGCGTAAGGTAACTATTGAAGATCCTGGTGATACCCGTTTCCTTGAAAATGAGATAGTAAACAAGATTGACTTTATGGAGGAGAATGACGAGATCTTCGGCAAGAAAGTGGTTGAAGATCCGGGTGATTCTGTTCTTAAGCCAGGTCAGATTATTACCGCAAGGAAACTCAGGGATGAAAACTCTATGCTTAAGCGCAAAGACAAGAAAGTTGTTGTTGCACGCGACGCAAGGGGTGCAACAGCCAGGCAGCAGTTGCAGGGTATTACACGTGCATCACTGCAAACCAAGAGCTTTATTTCTGCTGCATCATTCCAGGAAACAACCAAAGTTCTTACTGATGCAGCTGTAAACGCTAAGATCGATACTTTAATGGGACTCAAGGAGAACGTTATTGTTGGTCGC
>CAYXIT010000053.1:12140-18163 GCA_964465275.1 uncultured Bacteroidales bacterium
AATGCCCGGTGGACAGCAATTGAATATAGAACTTTCAGAAGATGTTGCTGATGGAACCTATTCAAATCTTGTGATCATTACACACTCACATACAGAGTTTGTGCTTGATTTCCTGAGACTTATGCCCGGGGTACAGAAAGCAAAGGTTAAATCGAGGATTGTTATGACTCCTCAGCATGCTAAACGTTTGCTCAGAGCTCTTAATGAGAATATCTCAAAATATGAAGAGAAAAATGGTCCCATAAAAGATAGCCCTGAAGGCGGTAAACTACCCATGAGCTTCGGTGGACCAACCGCCCAGGCATAATTAATTAATATTCATTCTGTAATGTGAAAAGCCGGAGATGATCATTCATTTCCGGCTTTTATTTTATTTGTTTTTTCCACTAATAGGAAAAATCTGTTTTATCAGGGTTTGATAATTTTTATTGTGTGATTCTCATTTTCATAACCCGGTACTTTAATGTTTACCAGGTAAACACCTTGTCCAAATTGTGCAAAATCTTGAGTAAAATTATTAAGGAACACTTCTTTTGTCCTGAAGATAAGTCTGCCGGAAATATCAAAAACTGAAACAACTCCATAAACTGCCTTGAATGTTATATTTAACAGGTTTCCTTGATGTGATAAATACACGTGTGGTATCTTACTTTCATCATATTGATCAATTCCCGTGGGTAATATGATAGTAAAAAAGTCAGTTCTTGTAAGTGAATCGATTCCCGCTTCATTTTCAGCTACGAGTTTTACAGTATAAGTTCCCGGTTCAGAGAAGGAAACTACGGGTTCTGTGGATGTGGCATCAGTGTTATTGTGGAAATTTACGTTTTCAGGAATGAAAGTCCAGGAATAGTTGTTTACATCATGCGATGGAGTACTGTAATTAAATAATAATATCTCTTCATCAGTGAATGCATTTGTTGTGTTTGCATCAAAATTAGCCACCGGAGGGTCTTCATCCGAAGGCTCGCGATAAATATCACGGTATTTTATTCTTAAAGCAGGAGTATCATCAGAGCCTTCAGAAACAGTATAGCTTACTTCCAGAACAGGAATTTTTTCATCTTTTGCCAGCCATGAATATCGGGTAATTGTTCTGCTTAATACTACAGGTTCTCCAAAAGATTCCCAATAAATACTATCCGATTCATAAATTGTACTTTTTAATCTAAGAACATCAAATTCACCATAAGGTGTAATAATATTTCCCCAACCATCAACATCATTAACCCTGTAACCCTGCCGTGTAAGAGTTAATGTATCGCCCAGGTTTGTATTACCAAAAAAAGCAGTACTGTCCTGATCACCAAAGCTCAGGGGGAAGGAATATACAACATCCGGATCGGAATATTTCAAAGGAAGACCTAATCCATCAAGTAAAACGAAAAATCCATCAATGGTATAATGCTCTGTTTCATTTGAGAAAACACTGTAAACTCCATCCACTTCAATCTCAAAATCATCAAGGGGCAGGTCTCCAAAAGCACTTGTAGCAATTGCATCACTTCCAAAGATAATTCCCATTAAAAAATTAATACCGCTGACAAGTTCATATTCTTCTATTGCCTGAGATTGATGTTTCAGATCTGAAAAATCCCATTGGAAATCTTCTCCGGTTTGTAAAAAGTCATATTGCTGGGGGTTAATTGTAAGGCTGTATCGCAGTGTATCTCCTGCGAAAGGCATGTCGTTCTCATTGATGGTTATTTGACTGTACAGTGCCGGCATAAGCATGCTGAAAATCAGAATCGGTAGTATGGTCTTTTTCATAATGCACATAATTTGGTTCATAATTCCTGCGGTTATTTTAATGGTTTACTGATAAATCCGGGCAGCTGTTAGCCATTTAATTAAAGGTTTTTTATGAGTTCTTTAAAAATGAGTGTCATTTTAGGCTCAGCCTGCCCGGCAGCATTCTGCACTTCATCATGCGATGTGCCTGTTTCTCCCTCATCAAAAACTGCCATATTGGTGATGACCGATATACCAAAACAGGTTAAATCCATGTGCCTGGCTGCGATTACTTCAGGAATGGTAGACATACCTGTGGCATCGGCACCCAATATGCGAAACATCCGGTATTCGGCAGGTGTTTCAAGTGTAGGTCCTGAACTTCCCACATACACGCCTGTCTGGCATTCAATATTATTAGCTTTGGCAATATCCATAGCCTTTTCGATCAGTTCTCTGCTATAGGTTTCTCCCATTTCAGGGAAACGGGTTCCCAGTTCTTCAATATTTTTTCCCCTTAACGGATTATCCGGAAACATGTTAATATGATCTTTGATGACCATAAGATCTCCGACTTTAAATGATGGATTTAATCCTCCTGCTGCATTAGAAAGGAAAATGTGGGTAATGCCAAGCATCTTCATTACACGTATAGGAAAAACCACTTGTTGCATTGAGTACCCCTCATAATAATGAAAACGACCTTGCATGGCAACGATTCTTTTTCCATCCAGGAAGCCGAAAATAAGCTTCCCGTCATGTCCTTCAACCGTTGATACAGGGAAATCCGGTATATCGCTGTAATCAAAACTGTATTTCACATCAATGGCATTGACAAGTCCACCCAACCCCGAGCCAAGTATAATACCTGCTTTTGGAGTAAATCCGGTTTTCTTTTTTAAATACTCTGCTGTTTTCTTTATTTTCTTCATAGGGTAGTTTTTACGTATTGTTGTGGTTTGTATTGCTAAGTTAATAATTTTGACACTGAAATTTATATTTTAATGTTGGTATTGTGATTACCGGGAATAATCCAAATAAAATATCAAACTCCGGCTCTTTAGCTTATTATTCATTAAATTTGCACAATCTCATAAGTCTTAATAATAGGAACATTTGATTGTCTTTGTTGTTTCTTTTAGTATAATTTGCTATTGGGACTGAAAATTCTGATCTTACATTTTCCATTGTCAGGATGATTACATGATGCAATCATTTAAATTCCAACCCAAAGAGTTATTAATCTTATAATATGGCAAACGCTTCACAAAAACCGAATGATAAAAGGAGTAAACCTGATCTTATTATCCATGATGCGATGATCATTACCATGAACTCTGAATATAAGGTTTATGTTGATGGCGCCATTGTTATTGACAAGGATCGTATACTGGACATTGGGAATACTGCAGAAATAATTGACAAATATGATGCCCGGGAAATCATTGACGGATCAGGAAAGCTTATAATGCCTGGTTTGATAAATACACATACCCATGTACCCATGACCATATTCAGGGGATATGCTGATGATATGCCCCTCCACGAATGGCTATATGATTACATCTTTCCGGTGGAATCGGAATTTGTAAATGCCGAAAATGTTACCCTGGGAACCAAACTTGCCATGGCTGAAATGTTACGAAGTGGTACTACCACCTTCAATGATATGTATTATCATATTGAAGATATTGCCAATGTTGTAGATCAGGTGGGAATGCGTGCAGTACTTTCAGAAAGTGTAATTGATTTTCCGGCTCCCAACAGCCCTACTCCGCAGGAAGGTTTAAAAACTGCCGAGGAACTTATAAAAAAATGGAGTAATCACCCACGCATTACCATATCTGTATCGGCTCATTCGCCTTACAGTTGTTCTTCCGGGCTCATTAAAAATGCTAAAGCACTGGCCGATAAATATCAGGTTCCCTTTAATATTCATGTGGCAGAAACACGCAAAGAGTTTGATCAGACTCAAAAGGATTTTGGCCTTACTCCTGTAGGTTATCTTGATAGTTTAGGTGTATTGGGAAATAACGTTATTGCTGCTCACGGAGTTCATGTTACCACTGATGATATACAGATACTTGCGGATCGTGGAGTATCAGTAGCCCACAATCCTGAATGCAATATGAAACTGGCCAGTGGTGTGGCACCTGTTCCTGAATTAATGAAAGCGGGTGTTAAAGTGGGTCTTGGTACTGATGGTTTAGCCAGTAATAATGATCTTGATCTTTTTGATGAAATGAATACCGCTGCCATTCTTCACAAATTAAACAGCAAAGATCCAACGGTGCTTGACGCACAAACAGTGGTAGAAATGGCTACCATGGGAGGTGCCAGGGTATTGGGTATGGAAAGTGAAATTGGTTCGCTTGAAGCAGGAAAAAAAGCCGATATGATACTTATGGATATGTTGCAGCCACATGCACACCCCATTTACAATATTTATTCGCTTTTGGTTTATAGTATGAAAGGTGCCGATGTGGAATCGGTGATCATTGACGGAAAATTTGTGATGCGCGACAGGAAAATTCTAAATATGGACGAAAAGTCGCTTTATAGCAAAATAGAATGTGTTGCAGTAAAAATCAGAGAGAAAAACAACCTGCTTACGTTAAAAAAACCATTCAAAGATCAGGAATTGTGAGGGTTTAGTCGCATTGACATTTGCTTGTCAATTATCGCGAAGAGCTGATTGGGTGCATATTTACGCCAGTTCAGGTCGTTGAAATGTTTTCCAAAGGCGATGTAATAATCAATATTGGCCGATTCAAATTCGCGGATCACAAAATCCCTGAAATTGATGCCCACAATCCATCCGTCTTCAATTTCATCAAACCATTCTTCATAATAGCAATCATCGGAATAGTGAAAGTTCAGAATATTTTCACCCATCAGGATAAATTTTGTGATGCCTTGATCTATCATAGGTTCAATGATATTGCGTTTAAAGTACATGATGTCGTTATGCAGACAGTCGTTCCATTCACCGATCATCTCAATAACAGTATATTGCAATTCGTAATCCGTATAAAGGATCTTGATAAAAAGGGTGGGCGACCCGATCTCGTCCCACTGCGGATGGATCAGGTGATTATAAATGGCATGAGTGAATTCAAATTCGCTGTAATCCCTTCCGAAAAAAGGTGAACGCTCATCCTCGGATGCTATATAAACATTTCTCCATGAATAAAATGGTTCTATGTCATGCATAATAAAACAGATTCAAAAATTTGCCGGGTAAAAAATAATCCCGATAGCTAAATACAGATTAAATTTAGCCATTTTCGTTGCAATGACAAAATGCTTTCAGGATTTTGAGATTATTTAAAACTTACCCCGATTCAGGTGTAAATACCTGATTAATAAATCTTTCTGGTTTCAAAATTCAGCCATGTCTGGAAGGGAGTGAAAAAATCATCGGGTTTGATATTGATGGTTGGAATTTTTCTTTTTTCATAGGGAAGAGACACTTCATGATAAATATACGAATCGTCAAAACCGGCTTTAGCAGCATCGGTATTTTCGGCAGCGAAAACCACCATTTTAGGCCTTGCCCAATAAATAGCACCCAGGCACATGGGGCAGGGTTCGCAACTTGCATAAATTATACAGTCGGTTAACTGGTGCGAATCCAGGTTTTTACAGGCATCACGAATAGCAACAATTTCAGCATGTGAAGTTGGATCATTTGATGAAGTTACTTTGTTTATGCCCCGTCCAATAATTTCACCATCTTTTACCACCAATGCCCCAAAAGGGCCTCCAATGCCTGTACCCACATTCTCCTTTGCCATTTTTATGGCTTCTTTGATATATATCTCATGCTCTTGCATTGCAAACATGTTTAGTTTTACGCAATGCTAAATTAATGAAATCCTTGATTAGATTCATACCGGTTGAAGCATTGTTTACTATTCTTCTTAACTTTGGACGTTTCTTCTTTTATAAAAACAATGGTAAATACTGAATCTGAAGTAAAACGATTCAGATAAAATGAAGAATTTATCAGGATATTTTACATATGAACTGGAAAGCACTTTTATCTGCGCTACGGTATGGACAACCCTTTAATAAAAGGAAGGGCATTGGTGATATACGCTCTGAGTTTCAACGCGATTACGACCGGCTGATTTTCTCATCTCCTTTTCGCCGATTACAAAATAAAACCCAGGTATTTCCTTTACCCGGAAGTGTTTTTGTACACAACAGGCTGACACATAGTCTTGAGGTAGCCAGTGTAGGACGATCTCTTGCAAACATGGTGTATGAAAAGATCCGGTCATCCCTTT
>CAYXIT010000053.1:18173-21563 GCA_964465275.1 uncultured Bacteroidales bacterium
GGAGCAGTTGACATTATGTAAATTGATTTTGACATTTTTTATTCCAGTTTGTTTCTATAGTGGTTTATACCTTATTTTTGTTTTTGACTACTTATCGTAATTTTGATATCCACTGCAGAATAATTATCATGTTCGACATTTTCTTCAAACACTAACAGTGGATTTATATGAACCTTCTGAAGATGAAAAAATTCTGGTACGTGAGATCGATACTGTGGTTGCCACAGCCTGCCTGGCCCATGATCTTGGAAATCCGCCATTCGGGCATAGCGGTGAAAAAGCTATTTCTTACTTTTTTTCTGATGGTGAAGGGAAGGAGATAAAAGATAAAATTTCTGATGTTGAGTATGAGGACCTTGTGAGTTTTGAAGGAAATGCCAATCTTTTAAGGCTTCTTACACATCAGTTTCAGGGTCGCAGAAAGGGTGGATATGCTCTTACGTATGCTTCGCTGGGAACAATGATAAAATATCCGTTTGATTCATCGCAATCCGGAGCAAAGAAAAAGTTTGGATATTTTCAGACTGAAAAGGAAACTTTTACTGAACTCATGACAGGGCTGGAAATTCCTTTGATAGATAATCCAAAGGGGATTTATGCCAGACATCCGCTCGTATACCTTGTTGAAGCAGCTGACGATATCTGTTACCAGGTTATGGACCTGGAGGACGCTCAAAAACTTGGTATTCTGAGTCTTGAAACGGTTAAGCAATTATTCCTTGACTTTTTTACCGGAGATAACGAGCGGGAGGCCAGGATTGTAAAAACCCTGACCGAAGTTACCGACCCCAATGAACAGATTGCCTTCCTCAGGGCAATGGTTATTGGTAAACTGGTAAATGCCGCTGCAGAAGTGTTTGCTCAAAACTACGAAAGTATTATGAATGGCAGTTTTGAGAGTAAATTACTCAAACTGATCGAACCTAAATTGGCTTCTTCCATGAAGAGATGCGAAGAAATATCCGTTAAGCAGGTTTACCGTCATCCTTCGGTTGTTAAGATTGAAATTTCAGGTTATAACATCCTGGGTGCATTACTTCGGGAGTTTTATCATGCCATCATGAACCCATCGGAAGATTATGCACAAAAAATTCTCTCCCTTATGCCCGGGCAGTATCATCCTCAGGAAAAACATCCCTATTTACTGGCCAGGGCTGTAACAGACTTTGTTTCAGGCATGACCGATGTTTATGCTGTGGATATGTACAAACAGATCCGTGGGCTGGAGCTGAGATATGGGGTTTAAAGTTTATTAAACCTCATAATTATATTTATAAATCTGTTTTATGGGCAACATTTCAACAATAAAAGAGTTTCTTGACCAAAAATACCTGCAATACAATTCTTCCCGTTTTATTATTTCTGATCCCATAAGTATTCCCCATCTTTACAGTTCAAAGCAAGATCGTGAGATAGCGGGATTTCTTGCAGCCACCATCTCCTGGGGGCAGCGAAAAAGTATTGTGCAGAGTGCTTTTAAACTCATGAAATTTATGGATGATGCTCCCTTTGATTTTGTCATGAATTTCAATGAAAGTGACCTGAAGCGTTTTGAAGGATTTGTTCACCGTACTTTTAATTACATTGATATTACTGTTTTTCTGTACGCCTTAAAAAATATATACCAGGTTCATGATGGCATAGAGAGGGTATTTGCCGAAGGAATAAAAAAGGGTAATATGGATCATTCCATTGCCCATTTCAGAGATGTGTTTTTTGAAATACCACATGCTTCACGTACACGCAAGCATGTAAGTAATCCGTTGAGAGGTTCCTGTGCGAAGAGGATCAACATGTACCTGAGATGGATGGTGAGAAAGGATGATCAGGGAGTTGATTTTGGAATCTGGAAAAGCATTCGACCCGATCAGCTGATATGCCCGCTGGATGTGCATTCAGGAAGGGTGGCCCGCCGACTGGGGTTGCTGAAGAGGAAACATAATGACTGGAAAGCAGCCATGGAGCTTACTGAAAACCTCAGGCTGCTTGATCCTTCTGATCCTGTTAAATATGATTTTGCCCTTTTTGGATTGGGAGTATTCGAAAAATTTTGATTTCGGCAACAGGGTTTATTTAATAATCTCATCAATCCTTTTCAGTTCATCGTCAGAGAAACTCAGGTTATTGAGAGTATTAAGGTTATCATCCAATTGCTCAACACTACTTGCACCTATCAGGACAGATGTAACCCTGGAGTCTTTGAGCAGCCAGGCAATAGCCATCTGAGCCAGACTCTGGCCCCTGTCATTTGCAATTCCATTAAGTCTTTCAACAATGTCAAGTTTTTCACGGGTAACCTGGTCGGGTTGAAGAAAACCTGTAGATTTGCCGGCACGCGAATCTTTAGGTATACCTTTAAGATAACGATCAGTAAGAACTCCCTGTGCAAGTGGTGAAAATGCTATACATCCGATTCCCAAAGTTCCCAGAGTATCCAGAAGCCCGTCTTCTACCCAGCGATCAAGCATGGAATACCGTGGCTGGTGTATCAGGCATGGAGTACCCAGCTGTCCCAGAATATCAGCTGCCTGGCTGGTTTGTTCCGGAGAATAGGATGAAACTCCCCCGTAAAGTGCTTTTCCTTGCCGTACGGCCTGATCGAGTGCCATCATGGTTTCTTCCATAGGAGTATGCGGATCGGGGCGGTGATGGTAAAAAATATCTACATATTCAAGACCCATGCGTTTCAGACTTTGGTCAAGGCTGCTGATCAGATATTTCCTGGAACCAAGATCACCATAAGGCCCTGGCCACATATAATACCCTGCTTTGGTGGAAATAATAAGTTCATCACGGTAAGGTTTTAGATCTGTTGCAAGCATTTTTCCGAAGTTCTCTTCAGCACTGCCCGGAGATGGGCCGTAGTTATTAGCAAGATCAAAATGTGTAATACCTGCATCAAATGCCCGGTGAATGATCTTCCTTGCATTCTCAAAAATATCAACATCGCCGAAGTTGTGCCACAAACCCAGCGAAATGGCTGGCAGTAGAAGTCCACTGCGGCCTGTGCGATTATATTTCATGCTGTCATAGCGATTTGTATTTGCCTTATAGTTCATTTCTGCTTCGTTTTAATATTATAATTGCAAATCTAAAGATAATAAGAACCAATAAACAGCGAAAACAAAGATTTTTAACAACCCTTAATTTTTTGTTTTGGATTCAATATCCTGCTTTTTCTATCTTTGCCGCACAAATTAAAAAACATGATAAGGATCTTATCCGTAAAATTATTTGCATTATTATTTCTATTGTTTCTTTCAGGCAATATTTTCGCTTTGAATAATGAGAAGCGCGAAACGCAAGCCGTAAGAACGCAGAACCCTCCGGTTATTGACGGGCAGCTTGACGAACCAGTTTGGTTAACTGCACCGGTTGCCACAGGATTTT
>CAYXIT010000053.1:21578-22101 GCA_964465275.1 uncultured Bacteroidales bacterium
CGAGCCGCATAATGACCGGCCGGCAAGTTTTGAAACGACTGTAAAAGTCCTGTTCGACGATGATGCTCTGTATATCGGTGCAAATATGATAGACCCCGAGCCGGTTAAAATATTAACCGAACTGGGATTGCGTGATTCGGGAGACAATATTAATGCCGATCTCTTCTGGATTGATATCAATCCTTTTGATGACGGTATCAATGGTTTCAGGTTCCAGGTATCGGCGTCCGGTGTTCAAACCGATATTAATATTTCGGGTACTGATGGTTCAAGGGGAGGGGATGAAAACTGGGATGCTGTTTGGTTAAGTGACGTTACAATTCATGAGAATGGCTGGACTGTTGAGATGAAGATTCCTTATTCTGCACTTCGTTTCCCTGAAAATGATGCACATAGCTGGGGAATAAACTTCTGGCGTGAGATCAGGCGGTCGCGTGAAAAATCGAGCTGGAACTTTGTAAACCGCAGGGTGGGTGATCAGCTCGCTTTTATGGGGCATTTGAAGGGTATAGAGGAAATTACA
>CAYXIT010000054.1:0-18419 GCA_964465275.1 uncultured Bacteroidales bacterium
CCGAAGGAATATTTCGATGCTTTTGTGTTTTGCAACATTACAGGGCCGTTTTTATCATCGCTGTTTACCAGTGCAAAACCTGCTGATGGCAAATGATCAAAAAATGCTTTTTTGGCATTGATATAATCGCGGAATGTTTTATGATAATCCAGATGATCATGCGTAATATTGGTAAAAATTCCACCTGCGAACTTCACCCCGGTAACACGCTCCTGGTGGATGGCATGTGAGCTCACCTCCATAAAACAATAAGTGCAATCCTTTTTTACCATTTGTGCAAAAAGGCTGTTGAGAGCTACTACATCAGGTGTTGTATATTCGGCTGACAAAGTTTCATCACCCAACTTATTTTCAATGGTTGATATAAGGCCACATTTGTAACCCAATGAACTGAAAAGTTTATAAAGCAAGGTGGCAACAGTGGTTTTTCCATTTGTTCCGGTAACTCCAACTATTCTGATTTTTTCTGAAGGATTATCATAAAAGTTGGCTGCAACTATTGCCATTGCTTTGCGGCTGTCGGTTACTTTTATGAAACTCACGTTTTTCTTTATCCCGGAAGGAATTTTTTCACATAATACCGCAACTGCACCTTTATCTATAGCCTGATCAATAAATTCATGTCCATCAGAATTCAGCCCCCTGAAAGCAATAAACAGATCGCCATCTTTTACTTTCCTTGAATCAAAAATAATCCCACCGACGGTAATATCTGTAGAACCTTCAATTTCCAGAAGTTCGCATTTATATAGTATGTCGCTTAACAGTTTCAATACAGGTTAATTATGATAGTTGGATAAATATTATATTTCCTTCATTGATGCGGGTTCCCGGGCGCATACTTTGTGATCTAACCACACCCCTACCCGCAAACCGAACTTTTAACCCGGCATTTTCAAGCACGTAAAGAGCATCTTTCAAACCCATACCCACAACATTGGGTACCAGATTGGGTATCATTTCTCTTCCGGATAACATCACTGAGTCGCTGCTATTTACCCTGCTGCCTACCCAGGACATATTGTCATTAAAAAATAAATTACAATCGAATACAGAGTAGATTGTCTCCAGATCATCACGGGCACCGGCCCTGAAAGCAGGCAAAGAAGCCAGTACAGGGCTGGTAACCCAATCGTCGGACACATTAAACTGCCTTGTGGCATATATTTTATCAGCAATTTCTCTGAAAACCGGAGCTGCAACCTGGCTGCCTGTATAAATCCATCCTTTGGGATTATGTATTACCACAATCATGGAATAAACCGGGTCTTCGGCAGGGAAATAACCGGCAAAAGACGCTCTGTATGCTGCTCTTCCGCCGCTGCGATAACCTTCATCAGTTGCAATTTGTGCTGTCCCGGTTTTCCCGGCAATAGCATATAAAGATGTGTAAATATTTGATGCCGTTCCGCTTTTCACAGTTTCTTCCATCATTTCGCGAACAATTCGCAAAGAATAGGGTGATGCAATGGATCTGTTTATCACGCTTGGAGAGAACCTGCTGATTGTCCTTCCGGTTTGCCGTATTTCATCTACAAACATGGGTTTCATCATACGCCCGTTATTGGCAACCGCATTATACAATGACAATATCTGTAATGGCGTCATAGATACATTATACCCGATTGACATCCATGGCAGGGTAGTACCAGACCAGCTTGCATCGCCCACTTCAGGGATATAAGGTTTACCTTCGCCTCTGATTTCAATACCCAGCGGATTGTTAATGCCCAGGGCGTTAAGCCTTGTAAGAAATCTTTGAGGATTACGCTGGTATGCATCAAATACGAGAGTAGAGAAGGCCACATTGGATGAAAGTGCGAAGGCATCCTTTACGGTTATCGTACCAAACCCTTCATCACGTGCATCACGCATATTACGGCCATAAAAACTTACCACCCCGTCACCGGTATCAATAAAATCATCGGGGGTAACAACTCCATCTTCAAGCAAAGCAAGCATAACAGCCAGTTTAAAGGTAGAGCCGGGTTCAGTGCTTTCACCAACAGCATAGTTGAATGTTTCATCGTAATTACCCCATGCATTGCGGGTAAGATTTGATATGGCTTTAATTTTTCCGGTTTGAACTTCCATTACAACGGCAGTGCCATGCATGGCCTGAAATTTATCAAGCTGTTTTCTCAGGGCTGCTTCAACAATATCCTGCATGTGTATATTGATGGTAGTAACAAGATCTTTGCCGTTTTGCGAACGAATTTCATTTTCATCATTCAGGGGCATCCATTGCCCGCCGCTGATTCGTTGCTCAAGTCGTTTCCCCTGAACTCCTTCCAGGCTCTTACGGTATGCACCCTCAAGTCCAACAAAAAAGCCTTCCCTCTCATACCCTATGGTTCGGGCTGCCAGCGACTTGAACGGCATCTCTCTGCGGCTCTTCTCTTCAACCACCAAACCGCCTTTGAACCTTCCAAGCCGGAAAATCGGGAAAGTACGTAAAGCGGTAAGTTGATTATAGGATACATTTCGTTTCACCAGGAAATATCTTTCCTGATTCCTGCGGGCTTCAACCAGAACTCTCCGGTATTCCGACTGTGAACGGTCGCGGAAAAGTCTTGAAAGCCTGAAGGCAAGTGAATCAATTCCTTTCTGAAAAATATTATCAGAAATAACACTACGATGGAGGTCCATTCTGATATCATAGATCGGAACACTGGTGGCAAGCAGTCTGCCGTCATCGGCAAGAATATCTCCGCGAATAGCGTCAACATTGGCATAGCGCATGGTTGAATTCCTGGCACGTTCACGCCATTGGTCCCCTTCAACAAACTGGATATAACCCACCTTGAAAAGGATCAGCAATCCGAAACCCACGGTCAGAAAATACACAAGGTAAATTCTCCACAATATGTCGCCTTTGTTTTTATCCACCCTTTTTCTTCAGTTGTTTTGGTTATCAGAAACTTCATTTATTACTTCTCCCGGGTATCCTGAGGAACAGAAATTTTTTCTGTTCTACCGGTTGCAGTAACCTTGGAGGTACGGTTGATTCTACAAACCCTTTATCATATAATCTGCGTGCAATCTCCGACTGGTTACTCAAATACATCAACTCTGCCTTGTTCGATATGTAAATTGTGCGTAATTCTGTAATTTCACTTCTCATTTTTTCTATCTGCCTTACCTTTTTTTCAGCATAATAGGTATTGGCAATAAGCATTACGGCAAGAAAAGCCAAAAAGAGCAAAAACGGCATAAGGTCCGGTGACTTATCATTAGACAGAAAACTACCATTTAAAAGGGAGCGGACAAAACCGTTCCCATTGCCGGATTTTGATTCCGATTTCTTTTTGTCTTTTACAGGATCTTTGAATTTGTTTTTAGCCATAACTCAAACAATTTTTTCTGCTATTCTGAGTTTCGCACTCCTTGACCGTGGATTCTCGTCTTGTTCATCCTGACCTGGAACAATCAGCTTCTCAACGGATTTCAGCGGGGCAATTACGTTTCCGAAAAAGTCTTTTTCCTGTTCCCCCTCAAAATTTCCGGCCCTGATAAAATTTTTTACCAGTCTGTCTTCAAGTGAATGGTAGGCAATTACAACCAATCTGCCGCCAGGCTTTAACACTTCAGCACTTTGCCTGAGAAAATCCTTTAAAACATCCAGCTCATTGTTTACTTCAATTCGTAAAGCCTGAAAAACCTGAGCAAAAAATTTATTCTCCTTACCCCTGGGAGCCAGTTTTTGCAATACTTTCTTCAATTGCTCTGTAGTTTCAATTTCCTCAGTTTTCCGATGAAATTCAATTTCTGAAGCAATCCGGTGTGCATTTTTCAGTTCACCATAAAGCTTGAAAATATTTTTCAGTTCTTCCCTGGCAAAGGTATTTACAACATCCCTGGCACTTAGCGGGCTTTGCCTGTCCATACGCATATCAAGCGGACCCTGAAACCGGGTTGAAAAGCCTCTTTCAGGCTGGTCGATCTGCCAGGACGAAATCCCAAGGTCTGCCAAAATTCCATCCACCGGAATTGCTCCATGTAACTTCAGAAAGTTTTTCATATACCTGAAGTTTTGATTGATGAACAATAAGCGTTCGTCATCCGGTAAATTATCAGCGGCATCAGGATCCTGATCAAAAGCAACAAGCTTTCCGTTTTCCAGATTTTCAAGGATCAATGCAGAATGGCCTCCTCCACCATACGTAACATCAACATATATACCCCCTGCCTTTATATTGAGACCGTCAATGCATGCCTGCAATAGTACGGGCCTGTGGTAACTCATGACTCCGGTTCTTTTTGATTGTTTATGCGGCCCATAACATCTTCTGCCAGTTCAGAGAAATCTTCCGGCTCAACACTCATTGTGCTTTCATACATTGATTTCGACCAAACCTCAATTCGGTTTCCGAAGGCAAATAAGACTACCTCCTTATCCAGGCCTGCATAATCAATAAGAGGCCTGGGAAGCAGTAAGCGATTTGCAGAATCGCAGTTTAGCTCCGAAGCACCACGATAGAAATACCTTACAAACTCGCGGTTTTTCTTATTATATAGATTCAGAGAGTTGATCTCACGGGTAATTTTTTGCCACTCACTCACAGGGTAAAGTGTGAGGTTTTGTTCAAACCCACGATTAATGACAAACCTGTCGTGATCACCTGGCGATAGCTGACGTACCAGGCCCGCCGGTAACATAAAGCGACCTTTTGCATCAAGTTTACATACAAATTCACCAAAGAGATTTGCCATTTTTGAAACTCTTTATCCTTGTGGATGCTTCGATAAACAAAATAACCTTTTATGTTCGGAGATTTCCCCTGGTCCCATAACAGGTCTATCTCTCGTATCATATCGCCTTTTTCTGTAAGATTACCTACAACGGAAATGGTCTTGCCTTTTACGAACGTTGAAAAATCGCTTTCCAAATTTTTCGTATTATAAGCGGTAACTTTGTAAAAATAATCTTCACCGTCGGCAAGATTCCTATCCGTATAATTGACTTTTAATAACTTACGAAAACGGGTTAAAGTCTCAGGTAAAATTCATTTTTTGGCAATTCAGGTTGATATTTTAATTCTTATGCTTTAAAAACAAGTAGTTGAGACCAAATACAATTTCCAAAAAGTTTCCAATTCGATGAAAAAAAACAAGCTGGTATTTTTCAGAAAATAATCCTTAATTTTGCTTTTTAAGGCAGAACTAAAAAATCCGTAAGATGACGGAGGGCAGACTCAAACAAGAAAATCTGAAAGATTCAAACAGGAAATTTGTTGATGTTGATGAGGTATTTCGAAAAAAAGGAGGGAACTTATACCCATTCATTCCTAAATTCATAATCAGGTATCTGAAAAGAATCACTCATGAAGATGAGTTAAATGAGGCATTACTGGAATATGAAGATGCTATGGGGCTTGATTTTCTTGAAAAGATCTTCAGGGAAAAATTTACTGCCGAGATTGAGGTTGTAAACCCGGAAAATATTCCTGAAAAGGGCCGTTATATAATGGTTTCCAATCATCCTTTGGGAGGGCTTGACGGAATGGCTCTGATGCACGTCGTAGGGAAAAAAAGAAAAGACATCAAATTCATTGTAAATGATATTCTTCTGGAACTAAAAAACCTTAAGGACCTGTTTCTTCCTGTAAACAAGCACGGAAGAAATCCTGTCGAAAGTGTAAGAATGATGGAAGAGGTTTATGAATCGGACCAGCTGGTAATTATTTTTCCTGCAGGTTTGGTATCCCGAAAGCATAAAGGCGGCGTAATAAAAGACCTTGAATGGAAGAAAAGCTTCATAAGCAAAGCTATACGTCATAAAAGAGACATTTTACCGGTGTACATAGAAGGCAGAAATACACCTTTCTTTTACAATTTTGCCAGGTGGAGAAAAAGACTGGGAATTAAATCAAACATTGAAATGCTTTACCTGGCTGATGAAATGTTCAAGCAAAAGGACAAAAAAATTAAAATTACTTTTGGCCGTCCCATTCCATATACTACTTTTACCAGAACAAAGAAACACAACGAATGGGCATATTGGGTAAGAGAAAAAGTTTACGGGATGGCCAATGAGCCGGAAGTTTAAAAACCAAAAATCATCACAAAATCAAGTATGCAGGAAGAGATTATTCAAGCCATTGACAGAGAGATTCTTGAAAAAGAACTTACAGACGAAAGGTTTTTACGAAAAACCAATAATGGCAACAATGAAATTTACATAATAACACACCAGGATTCACCCAATACAATGCTTGAGGTAGGGCGTTTGCGTGAAGTCTCATTCAGAACAGCCGGTGGAGGTACGGGGAAATCAGCCGACATTGACGAATATGACACCAATAAAGTACCCTACAAACAATTGATCGTCTGGGATCCTGCTGAGAAAGAGATTGTCGGGGGTTACAGATTCATTCTTGGGTATGAAGTTACATTGGATGAGAACAATGTTCCAAGGCTCGCCACGTCAGGGCTTATGGTTTATTCAGAAAAATTTATCAGGGACTACCTGCCGTATACTATTGAACTGGGCCGTTCATTTGTACAGCCGAAATACCAGCCTTCAAGAGAAAGCCGAAAAGGGATATTTTCACTTGATAACCTTTGGGATGGTTTGGGCGCACTGGTGATCATGCATCCCGAAATCAAATATTTTTTCGGAAAAGTTACCATGTATGATCATTTCAACCCCAAAGCACGTGACCTGATACTTTTCTTTATGCATACTTTTTTCCCTGACAAGGAAAAGCTTACATACCCGAAAAACCCTTTACCTTATAAAACCGACCCGACTGGTTTTGATAAAATCTTTACCGGAGATACACTGGATAAAAATCTTAAAATACTCATGCAAAAAGTACGGGAATTGGGTGAAAATGTCCCCCCGTTGGTAAACTCTTATATGAGCCTGAGCCCTACCATGAAAACCTTTGGTACAGCGTGGAATGAAGATTTTGGGGGAGTGGAGGAAACCGGCATACTGGTTACTATTGCCGACATTTACGAGGCTAAAAAAGACAGGCATGTTAATACATATCTCAGGGACAAAGAAAAATAAATTTTCTGATCCTGAAAATTGCACATCCTGAGAACAAGCCTTGATTATTATTTAAGCTATTATCTGATCTTAATAAACCATGCTGATAACCAGTGCCGAATTTATAAAAAGTGTAACTCATTATAAAGATTGTCCGCCCGGCGACAAGCCTGAATATGCTTTCCTGGGCAGGTCAAACGTAGGGAAATCATCCCTCATAAATATGCTGACCGGGTATGGCAAACTGGCCAAAATATCAGCAACGCCCGGTAAAACAAGGCTGATAAATCATTTCCTGATAAACAATTCGTGGTATCTTACTGACTTACCCGGATTCGGGTTTGCCAAAGTTTCAAAAAAGATGCGTGCCGAATGGGAAAAAATGATACGCAATTACGTTCTTAAGCGGGAAAACCTGATCTGTACCTTTTTACTGATTGACAGCAGGCTTGAACCCCAGAAAAATGACCTTGAAAACATGGAGTGGTTTGGAGAACAGGGGCTTCCTTTTGTAATTGCCTTTACAAAATCAGACAAAATGGGAAGCACAAAAATTCAGTCAAATATCGCTGCCTACAAGAAAAAACTGGCAGAACAGTGGGAGCCACTTCCCCGCATGTTCATTACTTCAGCAGAAACCAGGACCGGAAGAGATGAAATTCTCGACTTCATTGACCATTTTAATGAAGCATACCCTGGCAGCAACAAATAAATACACAATTATATATTGAAAACTATCAGGGTCTGTATCTTGACTCCGTTAGAATCTCCCGGGCATTTTTCTCATAAAACAAACTGGTAAGTGTTACTTCAGGATTTCGGCGCATATATTCCCGTACAATTTGCCAACCCGTAAAGGAACCCATCCTGGGAGCCGATCCACGTGAAAATGGAGCAGTAAAAGGCGCTGCCCCGATAAATTTTTGTATGAGCTGTCTGTCAGTAGAATAAAACATCTCATTGTCAAGATAGAATGCCCAGGCCTGCCCCTGATTGCGTGTGGCCCAGTCAAGCTGCCCGCCGGTATAGGAGATTTTCAGCGAATCATTCATCCCCGGAAGCATACAATCAAAAAAATACAATATCTTCCCTTCATGAACAATAAAATCAAGGAAGGTTTCAGGCATATTCTGTCCACGCAATATCATATCTTCGGCAATTGCCCGGAAAACTTCAACCGGAACAGCATCTTCAGTAAAACGTATTCTTTTGAATGCAGGTACTCTTACTCTTTCGTAATTTTTGTAACCGGCACCCAAAAACATATCCAAACCAATAATTACATTATTGTCAATATATTTAACCGGCTGCTCATAATCAAGACCCGATACATATGAGTAAAACGTCGGCAATTCCCTGGATGGGAAATGATATCTGAAATAACGGAAAGCAAGGGTGAGATCTTTCTCCAGATCCGAAACATCTTCCCATGATTCATTGGTATCCTCCCAGATCTCCTGAACAAATGGATCGGTAATATAATCATAAAGTTGCGCCTGGCCTGCTTCTGTATAGATTGCATCACCAAGAAAAAACGAAAATTCATCAGCATAAGGCTCAATATCTTCTAACATGGTAAAAGGATTTACACTGAACAGCAGTTGCTCATATCTCCTGATTTCCACATCAGGAATTTTAACATCTGAGATATCTGCTTCATAGTGCGGCGAACTCTTACAGCCTTGAAAAATTAAGGAAAGAATAATAACAAAAATCAAAAATGTGTGTTTAATTAGTATTTTTGGGATAGAGATTATTGAATTGCTCATAAATAAATAATTACAAAATTGCTATGAAAAGCCGTAAAACCTGTAGTTAAAAACCAATTATTCTAAGTATTATTGCAACCTGAATTAAAACTCAAAATTATGAAAAAAATTGCATTATCATTTTCACTGTTACTTATTGTAACTGCCCTCTGGGCTCAGCCGGCCGGAGGACCTGGTTTTCGCTTAGGACTTAAAGCTTCACCTACTATGGCGTGGTTAAAACCTGAAACAGAAGATTATAATCGTGAAGGTATACGTCTGGGGTTTTCATATGGTTTGCTGGCCGAATTTATGCTGGCCGAACAGTATGGATTTGCAACCGGCATTCAAATATCGTATATGGGCGGTAAATTGGTATTCCCGATAGAGGAAGTAGTTGATGCCGAATTGTTCAGGGAAAAAGAAAGGGTTTACAGGTTGCAAAATCTTGAGATACCACTTACACTTAAAATGAAGACCCGTGAAATCGGATATAATACATATTTTGCACAGTTCGGGTTTGGGGGGTCCATTAACCTTAAGTCTACGGCTGATGATATATTTTACACTGCTGACGGCAGTTCCAGTATCTCCCGTAATGATATTGATATAGGCGGTGATATACCACTGTTAAGGGTTTCTATGATCCTCGGAGCCGGAACTGAATATTCGCTCGGTGGTAATACATCCCTGGTAGCAGGCATTACCTTCAATAACGGATTTACCAATATCCTCAAAGGAGAAAACCAGGTTTCAGGAAGGAAACAGGTTGCAAGATCGAATTTCCTGGAACTCACACTGGGGGTATTATTCTAGCAGTTCAACTGTTTGGTTCTTATGAATCCTTTTTCGAAATACATTGATTGTATCAATTGTGGTAATGAACTGATTAATCTAAGCGAATTAACATTCCGGACACCCCAGGTTGTTGAATGCGATTACTGCGGCATGGAATATCCCGGATTAAGCGCAAAGGTAAAGCGAAAAAAGGCTTTCATTGGCTTCATCTTTGTTATACTGGCAATTATCATCTGGGCAGCAGCTTTTACTTTCAGTGGTTTCATGGGAGCTTTGTTTTCACTCTTTCCCCTGTTTATCATTTACCTTTTTGTTCTGGGAACAGAAATAAAAAGATCAATAAAATTTTAATATGCGACTTGCTCTTGCTCAATATAATTATCATATAGGGAATTTCGAATTCAATACCCGTAAAATTATTGACGGAATACAACAGGCCAAACAAGAAAATGCTGACCTGGTGGTTTTTGCCGAGTTTTCGGTATGCGGCTATCCCTCAGGCGACTTTCTGGAATTTGATCATTATATTGATAAATGTATTGAGGCGGTAAATCAAATTGCAACCCATTGTAAGGGTATCGCGGCTATAGTAGGTGCTCCGATGAGAAATACGAACCCCAAGGGCAAACCTCTGTATAATGCAGCATATTTCCTGGAAAATGGCGAGATAAAACAGATCTACCGGAAAGGCCTCCTCCCCAACTACGATATTTTTGATGAATACCGCTATTTTGAACCCGCAACAGAGTTTGAAATTGTAACGTATAAGGGCAAACGAATAGCTCTTACCATTTGTGAAGATCTCTGGAATCTTTACGATAACCCGCTCTACACACAAAATCCTATGAACCAACTGGCTGAAAAGGGTGCTGATTTTATGATCAATATTGCTGCTTCACCTTTTGCCTGGGATCATGGCGGAGAGCGTAAGAGCATGCTCAGCCAGAACGCATCAAGATACAAACTGCCACTCTTTTATGTGAACCAGGTAGGTGCACAAACCGAACTGATCTTTGATGGCGGATCAATGGCAATTAACCATCATGGTGGTATTACCCATGAAATGAAATATTTTGAAGAAGATCTGCTTATCCTGGAAACAGATGATGCAATAAAAAAATCAGGCATAAAGCCTTCTCCGGAAGCAGATCATGATAGAAAAACCGAAAATATTTTCAATGCCCTGGTAATGGGAGTAAGAGACTATTTTGGAAAGCTGGGGTTTAAAAAAGCAATTCTCGGATTGAGCGGAGGTATTGATTCGGCTGTAACTATGGCAATTGCGGCTGAGGCGCTGGGCCATGAAAATGTAATAGGTGTGTTATTACCCGGTCAATTCAGTTCCGACCACTCAGTAAATGATGCGAAAGCCCTTGCAGAAAATCTTAACTGCCCGTATCATATTGTTCCTATAAGCGAAACAACGGAAAAATTCGAAGAAAACCTGAAACCCTATTTTAATGATTTGCCTTTTGATGTGGCCGAAGAAAATATTCAGGCACGCACAAGAGCGGTTTACCTTATGGCCTTATCAAATAAATTCGGTTATGTTCTGTTGAACACATCAAACAAAAGTGAAGCGGCGGTTGGTTATGGCACCCTTTACGGGGATATGTGCGGTGGAATCTCGGTACTGGGCGATGTGTATAAAACGGATGTCTTTAGACTGGCTGAGTTTATTAACTGTGAAAAGGAAATAATACCGGCAAATACCATTATCAAACCACCCAGTGCTGAGCTGAGACCCGACCAGAAAGATTCAGATTCATTACCTGAATACGAGCTGCTCGATGAGGTGCTTTTCCAGTATATCGAAAACCGCAGAGGCCCTGTTGAACTCATACAAATGGGATTTGATGAAAAACTTGTGAACCGTGTATTGAAGCTTGTAAATACCTGCGAATATAAAAGATACCAAACACCTCCTATACTGAGAGTCTCATCCAAGGCATTTGGAATGGGTAGAAAAATGCCCATTGTTGCAAAATATCTGGGATAAATATTATTGTAAACTTAAACGGATCTGCAATGAAAATTATCCGGAAACCAGATATAAAGAATTATCGGATTTATCTGATAATAGCCGGTTTACTGGTTTCGGGAATCATATATTCGTGTGATCGTTTTAATTTCTTCCCCCGAAGAACCCATATTGAAGGCCTTGTACTCGATGGTATAAGTTTTAAAAAACTTACCGGTGCCACAGTAACAATAAAACCATCAGAGGGCAGCTCAGCCAGTACAACCGGGCAGGTGACAATCGATGAAAACGGTGAGTATAAATTTGAAGACGTAACCCTCGGTAATTATAATATATCTCTTAAAGCAGAAGGTTACAAAGAAATAATTGCTGATAATATTGCTTTGGACGACCCATATGCATTTATTGCCTTACTTCCGGTAAGTAATGAAATTGGTGTGAATACCGGGGGAATTACCGGCAGGGTAACCGACAATCAGGGCAACCCCCTTTCCGGTGTAAGCGTGGCCGTGAGTGGTCAGGATATGGCACTTACCAATGGTTTTTTTGCGGCTGCTGCAACCGATGAGAAGGGTCATTTTTTTATTGGTGCTATTCCCCTTGATAAAACCAATGAATTTTTGATCCGCTTCGCTGCTGATTCTTATGAAACTTTTATTGAGGAGAGTAAAGTCATCCCTGCAAATGGTATAATTCATCTTTATACAGAAATGCAGAATGAATCAGCCCCTCACATAATTTTTTACGAAGGATTTGAAAGTAACCACGATAACTGGGAAAAATCAGGATTCTGGGAAGTACAACAAAATGCAGCGGTTTACAACAAAGCTTTTCCAGAATATGTGCAGGTTGCACCCAATGACAGTTCAGCCGGCAGAATTCCGGATGCATTCAGGGGTGAATTCATGGCCTGGTTCGGGCAGGAAAGCCGGGGCAATTATATGGGGCTGCAAAGCCCTTATGATACCGATTTAACAGGAGGAACAGGAACACAGGCAAACCGCGGCGAATTGATTTCGCCATGGATAAATCTCGGGCAGGTTCAACAGGCCAGTGTCAGTTTCTGGTCATGGTTTGAAATAGAAAGTGCTACCCCACACCCTTATGGTTTTGATCTGATGAAGGTTTATGTTATCCGGGATGATACCGATTCTGAAATATTCCTGGGTAGCCTGAATCCTGATATAACACAATTGCTTGACGACCGGGCTGCATTGCCCCAGACATCCGGTGGCTTTAATCAGGCGCCGGTATGGAGATTTGAAGAATTCGACCTGGGCTCTTTTACAGGATCAGAAATAAAACTCAAATTCGTTTTCGATACCCGGGATCACAGGCACAATGGGTTCAGAGGTTGGTTTATTGATGAGATCAAAGTTGTGGAAAGAGATGCACAGATTACTTTTTCAGCAGATCTGCCACAGCCTGTAACCAGATAATTATCCAGAAGACTTGGAAAACTATAAAGCCCGGCTTTAACCGGGCTTTATAGTTTAATATACATTAAGATTGATTGCTTCAACGGATTTGATCTCCGGGATGGCCTTTTTCATGGCCTGCTCAACACCTGATTTAAGTGTCATGGTGCTCATGGGGCATGTGCCGCAGGCACCCAGCAACTCAACATTTACTACATTATCTTCAGTAAGCTCCACAAAGCGGATATTACCACCATCAGCCTGCAGATAAGGTCTGATCTGGGCAATTACATTTTCAACTTTCTGGATGAGTTCTGCATTTTGGGTATTAGACATAATTTATAATGGTTTAAAGGGTGAATATAAATTTATAAATTAATTTTCTGTATCGTATTGGCATCCTTAATGGTCTTTTTCAGGTCGGTTTCAACAACCTTTCTAATCGCATCTAACACATTATCAGCACTTAACGACATAATCCTTATTTAGACTAAGTTTGTGTAAAAATAAGGATAATTTAAGTTGTGACAAAATAAACAATGCTAAAACCGGAAGAGAGATGTTAAAGTTCGTTAGCAGGATCCCAGAAAACGTCAGTGAAGTTTATAATTTTATCATTTACAACAGATATTCCTTCACTTTCAAGCAATTGCTGCATAATGTCGGGGCTGCCAAAATGATGTTTTCCTGTAAGCATTCCATTGCGGTTTACCACCCGGTGAGCAGGTATGGAACCATCAAAAGTATGCGAATGATTCATGGCCCAGCCTACCATGCGTGCCGATCGTCCGCTGCCCAGGTATCGGGCAATAGCACCATAGGAAGTAACCCTGCCAAAAGGTATCAGCTTTACAACATCGTAAACCTTTAAAAAGAATGAATCATTCATACAATAATCAAAAACAGTTTCTTCAGGGGTTTCTTAAACTAAACTCAAGGAAACAGATCTTATCTCCTTTTACAAGAAAAAGACTCTCGTAATACGTTTTTATGCTTAACACAAGCGGATCGACTCCTTCGGGCTTACCATACAGATCGTGTGTTGCAAGCTTCAGGTTATGCTTTCCTTCATGGATGACATCCAGGGTAAAATCGTAAAAACTCCGGTTATCGGTTTTCAGAAATATGGGTGCATCGGGTTTAAGAAATTTGCTGTATATATTCAGAAATCTTTCAGATGTCAGTCTTTTCTTCACTTTGGGTTTATTGGGCTGGGGATCGGGAAATGTTATCCAGATCCCGGAGACTTCATCACGATCAAAAAACCCGTTGAGATGCTCAGCCTGGATGCGCAAAAACCCCACATTGGCAAGAGCCTGTTCCATTGCCTCTCTGGCGCCTGTCCACAACCGGTTCCCTTTTATATCAATGCCAATAAAGTTATATTGTGGAAAAGCCTTTGCCAGACCGATGGTATATTCACCTTTTCCACAACCTATTTCAAGTACAACGGGATTATCGTTAAAGAAAAACCGCTGATTCCATTTCCCTTTCAGATGATGATCGGGAACCGGAAAGCGGTACTCAGGCTGAATCACATTGGGAAACGTATTGATTTCAGCAAACTTGCGATGCTTGTTTTTAGGCACTTTGGTTTATCAGATTTCCGTACAACTTTTATTCTCACCGGTGCAGAACCCATGCATCCGGGTTGATATCCTGCTGAACAGCTTGTAACTCTTGTTCTGCTTCATTCAGATCATAATAAAAACCATAGGATACCCTGTAAAATCCAAGTGGATTGATAGGAAATACCGTTGCATTGGTTGCACCCATCAGGCGCAGCTCTTCTGCAAGAATTTGCGCACTGTGTTCTTCTTCAAAGCTACCAACAATGATATGGTACACCTTCCTTCCTGGTTCAGGAGTTGCCGGGGTGGTTTGCCGGGGAGCCGGCTGATCCGGTTCCTGGGTAACTGCAGGAGTTTCTTCTTCAACAATCTGGTCATCAGCCTGTTCTTCATCAGCTACAGTTGCAGAAACTTCAACCCTTGCAGGTTCGGGTTCCACTTCACTTTTACGGAAAACAGATTTTTCGCCGAAAATGTAATCAAAATTCAGCGCCAGAATAATGATTATAATCAGCAAGGGAACCACAGTAAGGGCTACCCATTTTACGGCCGGTGAAAGGCCCTGTTTTTTCTTTTCCACAGCTTTCTTTTTTGGGGTTGGGGGTATAACTTTTTCTGTTTGAGGTTTCCGGGGTTGACTTACTTCAGCCGATTTTGACACCGGCTGGGTAGCTTCCGTTTCTTTTGGTTTTTCTTCAGGCTTTTGTTCAGGCTCTTCTTTCTTTGGCGGAGCTTCTGCTTTGGCATCTTCAATGGCCTTATCCAGTTCGGTTTTTGCTTCTTCTTCCGATTTTCTTTCAGGTTCACGAACGGGTGGCATACCCACCGAATCACTCAGGTAATTTATGGAAGTATCAGGTTCAAAAACCAGTTGACCGGATTGATTCATGGAAAAAACACCTACATTATCCAGTTCTACTTTCCGCCCTGATTTCAGTGAGTTCTGCATTTCAGCCACAAAATTATTTACAAATTCCGCGGCTTCCACACTGCTTATATTTTCCTTTTTTGCTATGTATTCGATTAAAAGTCCTCCGCCAGACTTATTGTTTTCATTAAAAACAATAACCTTGGAAGGAGATTCTACTTTTTTTAGTTCAGGGACAAATTTTGCCGGGATATATTTGGTTGAGAACTCACCAATTTCCGGGAGTATAACAAAATCGTTCTCAAACAACAATTCACTGATGTACTTACCAATTTTCATAATAATAAGCTTTTGAGTTAATCAGATGGGCCTTGCAGCCTTTGTTTTCAGGGGTTTTTCGAATTTTCCCTGCATTCATAAATCACAAAAAAACAGGCAAAAAGCACATATTTTTTGCGTTATTTGCTTGGTTATACGCAATTTATTCAACGAAGTTATAAAAAACAGTGTAAAAATGTTCATCCCTGGTTTGAGATCACATCAGAACAAACCATGAATTTCAGCATCAATCTTATTGATCACTTCGCCAAGGTCAGAAGTTTTTTCAGAGAATTTGTTGGTATCGGCATCAATAATAAGCAATTTTCCATGCGTATAACCATCGATCCATTCATTATAACGCTCATTAAGTCTTTTCAGGTAATCCAGCCGAATGGTATTTTCATAATCCCGGCCTCTTTTCTGTATCTGGCTTACCAGGGTGGGCACACCTGCCTTAAGGTATATGAGCAAATCGGGGGGTTGGATGAAGGAGCTCATGAGTTCAAAAAGGCTGGAATAGTTTTCGAAATCGCGCGTTGACATAAGTCCCATGGCGTGCAGATTGGGAGCAAAGATATAGGCATCTTCATAAATCGTTCGATCCTGTATTACGGTTTTCCCGCTTTTGCGGATGTCAACGATCTGGCGAAACCTGCTGTTTAAGAAATAGATCTGAAGATTAAAAGACCACCGCTGCATGTCTTCATAAAAATTATTCAGGTAAGGATTGGTTTCAACATCCTCGAAATGAGCCTCCCATCCGTAGTGCTTCGATAATAATGCGGCAAGGGTTGTTTTACCCGAACCGATATTTCCGGCAATCGCTATATGCATAGTTTTAAAATTATGGGTCTTTAGCCCGGTTACCAAAAGTAATCTTGAAAATTAATGGAAATTTCCGGAAAAACGATATTTTTTCAGCGAAGTTTTTGTCTGTAAAAAAATATCATCGCCCAATACAAAAAAAATTTCCACACCGGTTTCCGGTAGCAAAAATACATTTTCCCTGCGAAGAAAAAAATCATAAACTTTCATTTTCTGACCTTCTACAGAAAAAATATATTGATCAGTCACCTGAATTTTTTCGGTTTGGATGTCAGGCAAAGTGTACAGGAAGTTGGCATGCCTGTCAAAAACCCAAACACCATCAGCCGCAATAAACAGCTGCTCATTGCTTTCATGCATGTAGGTAATATTTCCCAGGTAAGGAAATTCAAGGCTCAGATCAACGCCCGATATCTCGGGTATTCCCCGGTCGTTATATCTTATCAGTTTGAACAACCCGGCATACCATACCCAGAATCCGTTTTGTGATGAAAAACAGATTTTCGCGGGAATATCTGTTGCCATAAGATCAGAAGCGTTGAAGGAGCGTTTTTCAGCAAGATTTTTATCAAGCATTACCACATGCCCGAAATCGCCAAAAAATACAAGTATGTTAAGGGGGTCGCTGACATCGGCGGAGGTAACCGGTCCGAAAGATCTTTTGCTGTAAGAGATTGTTTCGCCTGAAGCGGTATGTTTTCTGAGCACCCCGTTTTCAATGCTGTAGATATTTCCCATCTTATCAACCCCGGCCAGTGAGCTGATGTTTTTGTACTCTTCAACAAATACAAAATCTGAAGCAAACCCGCCCGGCAAAGAAAAGACGGAAACCCACAATGCAATAAAAAATAATTTCACATACAATGTATTAAGAAATAAACTTCAGTATTTCATCCACATACTTCCTGTTATTGAACAGACGCGGAACTTTGTTCTGTCCTCCCACTTTTCCTTTCGATTTTAACCATTTAAAGAAAGTATCGCGAGGCAACGCAGTAACCTTAAGTTTTTTCAGGAGAATATCAGCGGTTCGTTTGGCTTCATAGTCAGAGTTTATATCCTGAAGGGTTTTATCGAGAATATTGGTAAATTTTTCGAGATCATCGGGTTCTTTCTCAAACTCTATGAGATATTCATGGCTTGCCGAGTTGTTATCTTCCAGAAAAACAGGAGCAGCAGTATACTCACTTATGACAGCCCCGGTTTCGCGGCAAGCGGCATCAAGGGCATTTTCGGCATTATCAATAATTACCTCTTCACCAAAAGCATTGATAAAGTTTTTGGTGCGCCCCGATATCTGGATCCTGTATGGATTGGTATTGGTAAACTGAATTGTGTCGCCGATCATGTAGCGCCACAGGCCGGCATTGGTAGAAATAACCAGTGCATAATTGGTATCGGTTTCCACCTGTTCGATGGTAAGCACACGTGGATTTTCCGATTCAAGCTCATCAAGCGGAATGAATTCATAGAAGATGCCATAATCGAGCATAAGCAACATTTCTCTTGTATGCGGCAGATCCTGGATGCCAAAGAACCCTTCTGATGCGTTGTAGGTTTCCATGTACCACATTTGCTCAGAGGGTATAAGTTTTTTAAACTGTTCGCGGTATGGAGCAAAACTTACACCCCCATGAATAAACAGTTCCAGATTGGGCCATACTTCCAGTATATTCTGCCGGCCGGTTATTTCCAGAACTTTCTTCAACAGCATGAGGTTCCATGACGGCACACCACTCAGGTTGGTAACATCATCCGTAATAGTGGCATGGGCAATTTTATCAAGCTTCTTTTCCCAGTTATCCATAAGAGCTATTGAAATATCTGGTGTACGAAGCAGTTGTGCCCAGAAAGGCAGATTCTGAACCAGGATTGCCGAAATATCGCCAAAG
>CAYXIT010000054.1:18469-20652 GCA_964465275.1 uncultured Bacteroidales bacterium
CGCCCATAACCAAACCCTTGCCCGCAAATATTTCTGTATCGGGCCGGTTATTGCAGTAAATGGAAAGCATATCCTTTCCCCCTTTAAAGTGGCAATCTTCAAGGGCTTCATTACTCACCGGAATAAATTTGCTTTTATCGCTGGTGGTACCGCTTGATTTGGCAAACCACTTTACTTCGGTGGGCCATAAAAGATTGTTCTCCCCTTTGCGTAACCTTTCAATGTAAGGCTTAACACCTTCGTAATCCTGAACCGGAACTCTTTCCTGGTAGGTTTTTACATCTGTAATGGAGCCATAATCATATTTTTTGCCCCACTCTGTATTGCGGGCCTTTTGCAGGAGCTCAAACAAAAGGTCGTTCTGGGCTTCGTGAGGATTCCTCTTAAAATATTCAATCTGTGAAACTCTTTGTTTCAGAAACCAGGAAATTACAGAATTAAGAATTGATGGCATACTGATCTAAATAAAGTAAAATGCTTATTTAATTAATGCAAAAATAAGGAATATGAATTCAAACCTGCTTGAATTTAAAAAACTTTGGGAATAAATTTTCCTTAACCGACGTTCAGTGCCCCGGTGCTTATTGAGACCATGTATCTTATGATCTGTAACTTTTGCCACTGCTCAGCAGCTCAAAAAAAGCTGCAGAGCAGCGAAAACCTTTGTAACCAATCACCTGGCACCACGAATTCAGAGCTACAGAGTAGCGAAACAAATTAATATTATAACAACTGATAGTTTGCAGAACAATAGTGAAAAAAAAATGAAAAAAAATCATAGGTTTGTAATCAAAAAAACCAAGGGGCATGATCGTATATCCGCACAGCAAAATAAATCTCGGCCTGCACATTGTAAAGAAAAGGGAAGATGGTTTTCATGAAATTGAAACACTCTTTTATCCGCTCAGGCTATCCGATGCACTTGAGATCATTCCGGCAGGTGATGGTAAAACGGAATTCTCATCAAGCGGGATCCCGATCCCCGGCAATGCTGAAGGGAATCTTTGCCTGAAGGCCCGGGAACTGCTGCAAAAGCATCATAATATTCCCCCGGTAAAAATTCATCTTCACAAGGTGATCCCCATCGGTGCGGGCCTGGGCGGCGGAAGCAGCGATGCAGCTTTCTCCCTGAAACTCATAAATGATCTTTTTGATGCAGACATCCCCGAAGAGATGCTGTATGAATATGCCGCACAACTTGGCAGCGATTGCAGCTTTTTCCTGAACGGACAACCTGCCCTTGCCTCAGGAAGGGGTGAAATACTGAAACCTTTTGATCTGTCACTCAAAGGATATTACCTCGTTCTTGTTTCACCGCCCGTTCACGTGAGCACTGCCGGAGCCTATACCGGGATTAAACCGTCAATGCCCGAAACCAGGCTGGAAGATGTGCTTGCACTGCCGGTAAAAAAATGGAAAGGAATCCTGGTAAATGACTTTGAACATTCTGTTTTTGAAAAACATCCTGAAATAAAAAAAATCAAAAACCAATTGTATGAATCGGGAGCCCTGTATGCCAGCATGAGCGGCAGCGGAGCATCGGTATTCGGGATATTCGCCCAAAAACGCAAGTATCGGACATTATAACAGCGCCTATTTTGACTGGCCGGTGATCTCAATGATATTTTTAAAGATGGCTTTGTATGGGAAGAAGAATTATAATGATATGGATTATTACACACCTGATTTTATTCAAACAATAAAAGTAAAACCTATGAAAAATCAAATGAAACAATTTCTGCTGATCTCATTGCTGATTGTAATCTTCGCATTACCGGCAAATGCACAAAAAACCCTTACCCCACAAAACCTGTTTGATATTGAATCGGTTTCAGAAGTGGCCATTTCACCCGACAAGAACTACATTGCCTACACATTGAATGTGCCCAGGCCTTTCACCGACGATGCCGGGAGCGATTACCGCGAGCTGCATGTGTATGATATGCAGAAACAGGAATCCATTCCCTTTATTACCGGTAAGAAGAGTGTTTTCTCGCTGGGATGGACACCTGCCGGTGACGCCATTACTTTCAGGGCCAACTTTCCTGAAGCACAGGGCACGCAGGTGTATGCCATCAAGCTGATGGGCGGTGAAGCTTATCCGCTTACAAAACATCCGGCAGGCATCAACTCCTATGAGTTTATCGATGACAACACCCTGGCCGTAGTTTCCATTTCGCCGC
>CAYXIT010000054.1:20671-21778 GCA_964465275.1 uncultured Bacteroidales bacterium
ATGTGTATGAAGAGGAATACCGCCACCTGAATCTTTACCGGTACGACCTGGATTCACATGAAATGAAACAGCTTACCAGCGGAGTTACAGTATTCGACTTTGCGCTGAGCCCTGATAAAAATCTGGCTGCTGCAGCCATTGCACCAAGAAACCTGGTCGACGACTCATACATGTTCAAGCGCATATATACTGTAGATATGCAAACCGGCGAAATGAAACTGCTGGTAAACAATCCCGGGAAACTGGGCAAACTGGCGTGGAGCCCCGATGGTACAAAACTGGCCTTTCAATCGGCATCAAAACTGGAAGATGCAGTAGTGGGAAGTCTTTTTGTTACAGATGTTCCCAATGAAAAACCTTTTGAAGAGCTGCGCAATTATGTGGAAGGGATGGAGCTGAGCGTTACTGACCACACCTGGAAAGACAACAGCACTTTGCTATACGCTGCCGAGGAAGGAGTTGATATCGTGCTGAGCGAACAGGACCTTAACCGGCCATCACGCGAAATTCTTATTCAACCTGCAAAGGTGGTGTTCAGGGGTTTTCACCATGTTGACGGGCTGGTTGCCATGGCAGGAAATACCTGGCAGCATCCCGGCGAACTTTTCACCTTTGAAATAAGGAGAGAAATACTCAACCGCCTTACACACCACAACCCCTGGCTGGCAGATGTTCAGCTCAGTAACCAGCGCAAACTGGTGTATGATGCACGCGACGGAAAAGACATAGAAGGTGTTCTGCTGTACCCCCTGAACTATGAAGAGGGCAGGCGTTATCCATTGATCGTTTACATACATGGCGGCCCCGAGGCAGCGGTTAAAAACGGCTGGAGTACATCTTACAGTATGTGGGGACAAATTGCCACTGCCCGCGATTTCTTCGTGTTCATGCCCAATTACCGCGCCAGCTCAGGACGTGGAGTGGATTTTACCATGGCAGGCTACGGCGACCTGGTGGGCGTGGAGTACGATGACGTGCTCGATGGTATTGATCATCTCATTGACATCGGTTATGTAGATAAAGACCGTGTGGGTATGGGCGGCGGTTCATACGGCGGTTATTTCTCGGCATGGTCGGCCACACGGCACAGCGATCGCTTTGCTGCCA
>CAYXIT010000055.1:0-1314 GCA_964465275.1 uncultured Bacteroidales bacterium
TTTTCAACTTTTACCATCATTATTAATATGGATGAGATCAGAGTGTTTTTAGATCAGGAGTTTCTGGGTAATTCCTTGCAGAGTTATGTATGGTTCTTTTTAATTTTACTTGCCGGAATTTTGTTTAAGCGGTTTGTATCCAGGTTTACCAATAAATTGCTCTTCAGGTTATTGAAACGTTTTTCGCGCGATATACAAAGCGAGAAGTTTGTTGACCTGATGCAAAAACCTGTCAGCCTTACAATAATGCTCATTGTTGTATTTATTGCTTTTTCTCATCTGAGTTTCCCCCAACAATGGGATATGGCTCCCAAAGATCAGTTTGGTATCTGGATGATCATGCATAAGTCCTACCTGGTTTTGCTTTATTCGTCATTTATCTGGATATTCATGCGCCTGGCTGATTTTCTTTTGCTTATCATGATCAAACGGGCAGAGGGGATGGAAAGCAAGTATTCCGGGCAGATTGTTCCTTTCTTTATTGATTTTATTAAGATTATCATCGTTGTTTTTGGAGTATTGATCATACTGGCTTCCATTTTCAATGTGAATGTAGGAACTCTTGTTGCCGGCCTGGGTATAGGTGGTCTGGCGATTGCACTTGCAGCCCAGGAAACACTTGAAAATCTTATGGGTTCTTTTACCATTTTCCTTGACAAACCTTTTGTGGTAGGTGATCTGGTTAGGGTTGGAAGTATTACCGGTGAGATTGAAAAAGTAGGTTTTCGCAGTACACGGATCAGGACTCTTGAAAAAAGTTATGTTACATTGCCCAATAAAAAAATGGTTGATTCGGAACTGGATAATTTAACTCTGCGTACATTTCGTCGTTCATACTTCACAGTCGGAGTCACCTATTCCACAACAAGCGAACAAATAAAAGCCATAGTTGCCGATATACAGGATTATATTGATAATCATCCCAATACAAACCAGGAGGGGAAAATACGGTTTCATGATTTCGGACCCAGCAGTCTCGATATTATGGTACTGTTTTTTGTTGATACTATGGACTGGACTACTTACCTGGATGTAAAGGAAGAGGTACTTTACAAGATCATAGATATTGTAAAAAAACACGGCGCAGAATTTGCCTACCCTTCAACGAGTGTTTATATTGAAAAAAACCTTAAGCCTGAATGATATTATGCTGACTAATAGCCTTGTTCACAAAACATTTATTAATTTTGCATCAACAAAATAAAATACCTTTTTCGCAGTTATTTAAGCGAAACCCAAAACAGGAAAATTTAAGTTAAAAATTCATGATAAATTCGTTGTTACTACAGGTTCAGTTGGGCTCCCAGGCTGTCG
>CAYXIT010000055.1:1334-12066 GCA_964465275.1 uncultured Bacteroidales bacterium
ACCCTTGCAGCAGAAGGCCCCGCAGAGGAAACTCTCAGTTTTTTTTCACTTGCTCTTAAGGGCGGAATTGTTATGATTCCCCTGCTTATTCTTTCAATCATTGCCATTTATATTTTCATTGAAAGGTATTTTGCCATCGGCAAGGCTTCTAAAGAGGAATATAATTTTATGAATAATATCCGTGATTTTATTCATGATGGTCGAATCGACAGCGCCAAATCCCTTTGCCGCAATAATAATACACCGCTTTCGCGGATGATTTCCAAAGGCATTACGCGTATCGGCCGGCCCCTTAACGACATCAATGCTGCCATTGAAAATGTGGGTAAGCTTGAGGTTTCCAAGCTTGAAAAAAATATCGCATTTCTTTCAACCGTTGCCGGTGCTGCACCTATGCTGGGATTCCTGGGAACGGTAATGGGAATGGTAAGAGCATTTTATAACATGGCGATGGCTGGAAACAACGTTGATATATCTTTGCTTGCCGGTGGTATTTACGAAGCCATGATAACAACCATTACCGGATTGATAGTAGGTA
This sequence comes from uncultured Bacteroidales bacterium, assembly GCA_964465275.1. Classification (GTDB taxonomy): domain Bacteria; phylum Bacteroidota; class Bacteroidia; order Bacteroidales; family UBA7960; genus SKVR01. The sequence goes on from CAYXIT010000055.1 coordinate 1,873, forward strand.
TCATAGGTTATATTTGCTACAATATCCTGGTGTCGCGCATAGAGAAAGTTGTTTTTATGCTTGAAGCCAGGGCTACAGAGTTTATGGACCTGTTGCACGAACCGGCAGCCTAATTTATTTTCACTATGGCAATTAAACTCAGAAATCCAAGGAGAGCAGAGTTCAACATGGCTTCCATGTCGGACCTGGTTTTCCTGTTGCTTATATTTTTTATGCTCACATCTACACTTGTAGCACCCAATGCCATTAAGCTGCTTTTGCCCACCAGCGACAGCCGCACCATGGCAAGGCAAACGGTTACCGTTTACATAAATGCCGAAAATGATATTTTCCTGGAAGAAACTCCGGTTGATCTTAACGCCTTACAAACAGGACTGATATCAGCTTTGGGTAATCAAACAGAAGGATCTGTGGTATTGCGCTCAGATCAGTCAGTTGCAGTGCAATACATTGTAAGTGTCATTGATGTGGTAAACACCATCAACGGTATGTATGATACCAAACACAAAGTAATTCTGGCCACCCAGCCACAACGATAATATGGAAGAACCAAAAAAGAAATATGATAACAAAGCCATCCTGGGAACCGTGTTCTTTCACGCGGTCCTTTTGCTGGTTTTTATCTTTTTTGGATTAACCACACCCCTGCCATTACCCGAAGAAGAAGGGGTACTGGTTAACCTGGGATATACCGAGATCGGCAGTGGTGATCGCCAGCCGTTATCGGCTTCGCCGCCGCCACCGCAGCCGCAGCCTTCACAGGCAACTCCTGAAGCTGAAGATGTGGCAACCCAGAGCACAGAAGAAAGTGTTGCTATTCCTGAGGCAACACAACCTGCACCTGAAAAACCGCGACAGGAAGAACCGGTAAGGGATACCCCCCAACCGCAGCAGGAAACTGCACAACAACAGCCGGAACCTGAACCGGAACCGCAGGTAGATCCCAGGGCATTATTCCCGGGTCGCGACAGGCAGACTACTGAGAGCCAGTCACAGGGAGAAACAGCGCAGAGCGGTGATCAGGGTCGTGCAGATGGTACCACCGACGGAACGGCATCAGAAGGCGGAGGCCAGGGAAGCGGAGTAGATTACAGCCTCACCGGAAGAAGAGCCAACTTTTTACCACTTCCAGAATATGCAACTCAGTCGCAGGGGAAAGTAGTGGTATCCATTACAGTTAATCGCAATGGCATAGTTACAAGGGCTATTGCAGGAGCAAGGGGTACCACAACATCTGATCGTGTACTCTTGACCGCTGCCGAGAATGCTGCCAAAAGAGCAAGGTTTGATGTGAAGAATGATGCTCCACACGAACAAACCGGTACCATCACCTATAATTTTATCAGGCTTAACTGATGAACTATCAGCAAACCCTCGATTTTCTGTATTCCCAACTGCCCATGTTTCACCGCATAGGGCCGGCTGCCTATAAAGCAAACCTGGATAATACGTGGGCTCTGGCCAATCACCTGGGAAATCCTGAAAAAAAATTCAGAAGCATCCATATTGCCGGAACCAATGGTAAAGGGTCCGTAGCACATATGCTGGCGTCAGTCTTCCAGGAAGCGAGTTACAAAACAGGATTGTGCACCTCGCCGCACCTGAAAGATTTCAGAGAACGATTCAGGGTAAATGGTGAAATGATGCCTGAAAGCTATGTTACTGCATTTGTGGAAAGCAATATGGATTTTTTCCGGTTGATCAAACCTTCATTTTTTGAAATGACTATTGCCATGACTTTTGCATGGTTTGCAGAACAAAAGGTGGATATTGCGATTATTGAAACCGGACTGGGAGGCAGACTGGATAGTACCAATATTATCACCCCGGAACTTTCTGTAATTACCAATGTGGGGCTTGATCATATGAATCTGCTAGGGAATACCATTGAAGATATTGCCCGTGAAAAGGCCGGTATAATAAAACCCGGAATAGCTGCTGTAGCAGGAAAGAGCAGGAGTGAAGCCATGAAAGTTTTCAGGGAAAAAGCAAGAGAAACCGAATCCGTTGTTTTTTCTGCAGAGCATAATTTTGATATTGAGCTGAAAAGATTTACATCAATTGACGGGAATAGGATTATGGAGGGTATCATACATGGCAAAGACAGAACCATTGAATTTCAATGCCCGCTTACCGGTACCTATCAGCTTGAAAATATATGCACTGTGGTTCAGGCAGTGGAAGTAATTAACCAGGCCGGCAGGTTTTCAGTTTCAGAGACAGCTTTGCAAAACGGATTAAAGAACGTAGTAAAAAACACCGGAATGGCCGGGCGATGGCAGGTTCTCTCACAAAATCCTCTTGTTATCTGCGATACCGGGCATAATGCAGATGGAATGAGAAGTGTGGTGGAAAATATAAAATTAACTCCCCACAAAAAACTGCATTTCGTCCTTGGGATGATGAATGATAAAGATGTTTCAGGAATATTTAAGTTGCTTCCTGCTGAAAACACCCAATATTATTTTTGCAGGCCTGATGTTCCGCGTGGACTGGATGTTAATATTCTGCATAACAAAGCCCTGGAACTGGGTTTTACCGGAGAAAAATTTGAAAGTGTGAAAGATGCTCTTCTGCAGGCTAAAAAAAAGGCTGCCGAAGATGATCTTATTTTTGTGGGTGGCAGTACTTTTGTGGTGGCAGAGATTGTTTAATAACCCTGGCTCACACTGATTGGCTGCCTCATACGACGAAGTATCTGCTCGGATGATAAAAGTGAGTTTGGCATTACAAAATCAGGACAAAAACCCAGTTCATCCATAACCTGATAACGCCTGCATTTACTCCAACGTGATTCATTACCCAGGCAGAAGTAGCATTTGTACCTGATTATTGAATCTTCCTGGAGCGTAAGTTTTCCCCTGAACAGATTACATTTACTAATTTTGGAACACTGCTGATTCATATATACCTTGTTTTTGTATGTAAAAATCACAAGGTTATACGTTATTAGCAGTAAAAAGGTTATGTTCGTGGAAAGAAAATAAGAATAATACTGTATTAATTATACGAAATATGTTATTTATTACCTGGTGAAAAATATTTAAGCTCCAGATCTTCCCCGTTAAAAACCGCATAACTAAAAGACTTTACCCAGTCTCCGGTGTTAATATACCTGGTCTGTCGGCCAATTTCAATATCCAATGGAAGGTGTCTGTGTCCGAATATAAAGTAGTTGTAAGGTTTTACTTTTATCATGTCCTTACAGAAACTGATCAGCCTTTCATTTTTTTCTCCCATAAATACTTCATCCTTTGCACCATTGGCCAATCTGCTTTTCTTTGAAAAATACAGAGCCAGGCTGGTGCCGAAACCCGGGTGAAGCCATGAAAACAGTTTCTGACTGATACGGCTGGAAAAAACCTTTTTAAGAATCTTATAACCTTTGTCTGCCGGGCCCAGTCCATCACCATGTGCAATAAAGAATAACTTACCATTGATTTCTCTTTCCTGGGGATGGTTATGCATTATAACACCCAGCTCTCTTTCAAAGTAGGTAAAGATCCACATGTCGTGGTTTCCGGTGAAATAATGCACAGGAATACCTGCATCCGTTATTTCTGCAATTTTACCCAGTAATCGCACGTATCCTTTAGGGACAACGGTCTTGTATTCGAACCAGAAATCAAAGATGTCTCCTAAAAGGTATATTTCATCGGCATCCTGTTTTACCTTATCAAGCCATTTTATTAAAAGCTTTTCGCGGAAAAGGCTCGATTCACGATCAGGAATGCCAAGATGAGCATCTGAAATAAAATATATTTGTTGTTTTTTCTCCAAATTTTTTTTTGCAAAGATATAAATACTGAGTATTATGCGATTATCTTTTTACACAAGGTTCAGTACTTATGATTGCAGGCTCCTCAAATTTTGTTATCTTTAACTTCCCGGATAAAAGCTGTCTGATGCTTTTTGAAGCTATGTTAAAAGTCTGATAATCAATATAATATAGAAAACGATATAAACCAGGAAAGGAAAAATAAAAGCTATGGAAAAAGTACTTGAAAAACTGAGAAAACTTGATCCCGATAAGATTGAACCCAATATTCTTAAAACCACATTGAATACCATTGATTTTGCACAAGTGGATTACTGTTCTTACTTAAATGATGAGAGTTTTGAGAATTATTCCCGGGTTTTTCTGATGGAATCTCCCCTTCGGGTGTTTTTGAATATCTGGCCTTCTCAGCATCAGCTGCCTGTGCATCAGCATAATAACTTTTGGGGTTATATAGCTGTTTTGAAAGGACTTCTTACCGAGACTTCCTTTGTTTTTGAAGAAGAAGAAAGCAAACTTTCGTGCCATCCTCCAAAAAATTTCAGAAAAGGAGAGGTGATCTTTGAACCGCTGAATGGTATCCATCATATTCAAAATCCATCTCCATCGAAACCACTGGTTACAGCTCATTTTTATTATCCATCAATTATGAGTTATGATGGCGTAAGAATTTTTGATATCAAAAAGAAAAAAATGGCATGGATGAACGAAAAGGCACCCGGTGTTTCATGGAAGCATCCCAAGGATTATTATTCGAGAATTGAAAGAAATGCTTTTACTGTGGTGAATTTATGGTGATTGAATTTACCTTTGTAAAAAAAAATACCGGAGACATGTTATTTTTCAGTCTCCGGTATTTTTTATGGGGATGGTAATTGTTATTTATCTGATCACAGATTGGCAACAATCAGTTCCTCAAGTTCATCGATTGAAAAATCCCTTGCAATAATATTGCCTTCACGGTCAATGAGCACTGCATACGGAATTTCCGATATATTATACAGGGTTACTACCGGCGAGTTCATAAACCTGAGATCGCTTACCTGGTGCCAGGTTATATTATCTTTTTCTATTGCATCGGTCCATTGCTCATGGGTGCGGTCAAGTGACACTCCATATATTTCAAAGCCTTTTGAGTTGTATTTATCATACAATTCACCCAGTATTGCATTCGCTTTGCGGCAAGGCGGACACCATGCTGCCCAGAAATCGATCAGTACCACATTGCCTTTAAGCGATGACAAGGATACACGGTTTCCCTGCGGATCAGGCAAAACAATTTCGGGAGCAGGATTTCCTGCTGCAAGATTTTTTTCATTCTCAAGGCGCTGTTGTTCTTCTCTTTTATGATCATGAACGCGTTTCTTCAGATCAATCACATGTTTGTTTGTAGGATAAACATCGCACAATGAGTTGCTGAGCTTCTCAAAATATTCAAAATGATCATTCTCATTCAATAAAATATGATCTTCAAAATATTGGTATAAAGCAAGAACAGATGACAATGATGTAAGATTATTTTCTATAACGTTTATTACGTAATCCCGCTGCTGATTTTTTATATTTCTGTATTCGGCCCTGAGCTCTTCGCGGATCTCAGGAAATTCAGGTGTGCCTCTGTGTTCTCTGTAGATTTTACGAAGCGAATCGGCTTTCATCATCCCTTCGGCTTTTACCTTGTTCAGATTGTATAATAACTCTGACCCCGGTGATCCGCTTACTGAATATGTGGAAGGCAAATCCTCAATATCTGCGAGAATTTCTATTTCTTCTCCCGGTTCTGCTGATAGGGTAATGAAATTTGCAGGATTTGCTGTTATTCTGTAAAAGCCGGCTTCATTAATGTCAATGCTAAAGTGAAAAGAACCGTTATCTGAAGTAAAAACAGTGTCGATCGGGATCAACTCAGCGGGAGTTAATTCTTCGAATAATAGCATAGTGTCTGCAGCGTTTTGGATTTGCCCGGAAACGACCAGCCCTTTTTCGGATGTTTCTGTTTTGGTTCCACAACCTGTCCAGATCAAAGCAAGGAGAAAAGAAATACTATATATGCCTGATTTATTCATTCATTCATCGGGATTTGATTAAGCAGTTGCAAAGATAACCCATAACCCCGGCAGCCGTTTTCCATTTAAGAATTTTTAACCCAAACATAGAAATTTTTAAGGGAGAAGTCTGTTTTTCATTGATAGAGAATGAATCATCCGAAAGTGTGTTTTGTTTTTTTCTGATTGCCTAGCAATAAATGTGCAATCATAATGATCAACAATGAAAAGGCGGTACTCAGGATGGTCCGGAGCAGGGTTTCTCCAAATCCTGAAAATCTGAAGATTTCAAGCAAAAACAGCGAAAGGTGATGTATAAAAATCATGATAAGGGTATAAATAAATACCCATCCTGCTCCCATAACATTTATGCGCGGTTCAACATCGGGCTCAAATTCCGTTTTTATGGTTATACTCCCGATCACCCATGGACGAAGAAATGCCATTAATACAGTTGCAGATGCATGCATGCCCAGCGAATTGGAAAACATGTCTATTGTAAGTCCTGTAAAAAATGCGGCAAGCAAAAGGGTATAACCTTTGGTATTAAAAGGCAGCAGAAGGATAAACAGCGGATAGATGTAGGGGGTAATAAATCCGCTGAAACGAATCTGATTAAGAATCAGAACCTGTATTCCGATAATGATAAAGAATCGTGTAATATGTCTGATTTCTTTAAAATCCATCTGTTTCTTATAATTTGCGCCTAGATAAAAGTTTAACGGTTTTCTACTTCCTCCAGTTCTTCTCTGAAAATGTTCTGAACAATCTGTACGAATTGAATATTGTTGAAATCCATAAACAATTCCACCGAAATGGTATAAAAATTATCACCCCTTCGTATTTCAAATTCATCAATTACTCCAATGGGAATACCTTCAGGAAATAATTGAGAAAAACCACTGGTAATAATAGTATCACCCCTTTCCAGTTGCACGTGGGGCGGTATATATAACATACTTACTTTCCGGTGATCAAAACCTTCCCAGATAATGGTACCAAGGTGGTTATTTTTTTCAATTTTTGCACTTATCTGCATATCAGAATGCAACAATGATATGATTGATGAGAAGTTGTGCGATACATCCTTAACAATACCCACCACGCCCATTGGCCCGATAACTCCCATATCAGGCTTTATGCCATGCATGCGACCTTTGTCAATAGTGATATGATTATTCCTGTTTCTTACAGAATTATTGATAATCCGGGCATTAATGTAACTGAATTGTCGCTGATGTAAAGTATCACGAAAAGTAAAAATGTTCTGATCTGTTTTCAGATAATTACCCGGTAACTGATTCCTGAGTCGGGTATTCTCTTCCAGTAACTGCTCATTAACTGCCTTTAGTGAAAAGTACTGAGCAATATTTTCCCTGAAATTGTAAATATTACCCGCAATAAAATTGGATGAGTTAATGAAAAAAGACCGGTGATAAGTATTGTTTTGCACAATCAGCATTACCGAAATAACCTGGAGCAGGGCAAACAGGAAAAAGAAATAATGCCTTGTTATGAAATTGAATAAGTTGCGCATATAAAATACTTTCCCGGGTTTTAAAGAATTTACCGGCAGATAGCTTTTTCCTGAACCTTTACTTGATCAGGAACGGGAATTTGTCAAAGTTTTTCAGAGCAATGCCTGTACCCCTGGCCACAGCTCTTAACGGATCTTCAGCCAAATGAACGGGTAGCCTGGTTTTGGCTGAAATTCGTTTATCAAGTCCTCTGAGTAGTGCTCCACCACCTGCCATATAAACACCGGTGCGGTAAATGTCAGCTGCCAGTTCAGGAGGTGTCATCTCAAGGGCATTCAATACAGCAGCTTCAATTTTGGTAATGGATTTGTCAAGGCATTGTGCAATTTCAGTATAACTGACAATGATCTCTTTGGGAATACCTGTCATCATATCACGACCGTGCACAGCAATATCAGAAGGGGGATTCTCCAGTTCTGTTGTGGCAGAACCCACTTCAATCTTTATCCGTTCCGAAGTGCGCTCACCAATCAGAATATTGTGTTGCTTACGCATGTATTCCTCAATATCGTAATTAAAGTCATCACCGGCAATGCGGATAGATTTATTGCAAACAATACCTCCCAGGGCTACCACGGCAATTTCGCTTGTACCGCCACCAATATCAATTACAATATTTCCTGTAGGTTCAAGCACATCTATTCCGATACCTATGGCAGCAGCCATGGGCTCATGAATGAGCCTTACTTCCTTGGCTCCGGCCTGCTCACACGAATCTCTTACTGCCCTTTCCTCAACCTCGGTAATGCCTGAAGGAATACAAATTACCATTTTCAAAGAAGGTGGGAAAAATGGTTTTTTGCTATCCGTCATTTTTATCATTGCCCTGATCATTGCTTCTGCAGCCTGAAAATCGGCAATAACCCCATCGCGTAAAGGGCGCAGGGTTTTAATGTTTTCGTGGGTTTTACCGTGCATCATCATCGCTTTGCGACCCACCGCAATCACTTTGTTGGTTGCTCTTTCAATAGCCACAATGGAAGGTTCTTCCACAACCACTTTATCATTGTGAATGATGATAGTGTTGGCGGTTCCCAGGTCAATGGCAATCTCTTTGGTTAAAAAGGAAAATAGGCCCATATGGTGTTATAGTTTATAGTTTATAGTTGATTGTTTAAAGTTTTTCGTTTTTAACTTTTGGTTTTTTGTTTCTAATTTTCACTTAATGTTTAAAATGTCTTACACCTGTCATAACCATGATCATGTTATTCTCATTGCAGAAATCGATACTGTCTTTATCTCTTACCGAGCCTCCGGGCTGTATTACAGCTTTTATTCCCTCCTTATGCGCAATCTCAACTGAGTCGGCAAAGGGGAAAAATGCATCCGAAGCCATCACCGCATCTTTAAGCTCATGACCAAACTCGTGTGCTTTGGCAATGGCTTGTTTTAACGCATCAACCCTTGATGTTTGTCCGGTACCTGCCGCAATTAATTGTTTGTTTCCGGCCAGAACAATAGCATTCGATTTCGTATGCTTTACCAGCTTGTTGGCAAATACAAGATCCTGTGTTAAGGTCGCATCCGGCCGGTTATGGGTTGCTACCTCCCATTTCTCAGGCTGAGTATCAGCCAGATTGGGCGATTGTGCCAAAACACCGTTCAAAACAGAACGAAACTGCCGTTCCTGTTTTGGTAAATTCTTGATTTTCAAGATAATTCTGTTTTTCTTCTGCTTCAGTATTTCCAGGGCTTCATCAGAGTAATCCGGGGCAATAATAACCTCAAAGAACAATTCATTAATGTCATACGCAGAATCCTGCTCAATGTTACGGTTGGCAATCAATATTCCGCCAAAGGCCGAAACCGGGTCAGATGCCAGGGCAGCTTTCCATGCTTCATGAATATTTTCGCGTGAAGCAACCCCGCATGCATTGGTATGCTTGATAATGGCAAAGGTGGGTTCTTCAAATTCAGCGATCAGGTTCATGGCCCCATCAATATCCAGCAAATTGTTGTAGGATATTTCTTTGCCGTGAAGCTGGGAAAATACTTCATCCGGGTTGCCGAAGAAATATCCATCCTGATGGGGGTTCTCGCCATAACGAAGCTTGCGTGATTGATTGATGCTTTTGCGGAATGATGTATCGCTCTGGGGCTCAAAGTATGAATAAATAGCTGTATCGTAGTGCGATGATACGGCAAAGGCTTTGGCTGCAAATTCTTTGCGTTGATCGGGTGTGGTAGATGCTCCCTGGTTATTCAATATATCAAGGGCTTCCCGGTAATATTCTGCGGAGGGGATGATCCAGGTGTGCCGGTAATTTTTTGCAGCGGCACGAATAAGTGAAATACCCCCTATGTCAATCTTCTCAATAATATCCTGATGGGCAGCACCCTTTTTTACCGTTTCTTCAAATGGGTAAAGGTCAACCATTATAAGATCGATCGGAGGAATATGGAATTTCTCCAGTTCTGTAAGATCATCAGTATTATCGCGGCGGTAAAGGATCCCACCAAAAACCTTTGGGTGCAGGGTTTTCACTCTTCCCCCAAAAACTGATGGATAATCGGTAAGTTCTTCCACTGCCACGGCATCAATACCCAGTGTTTTTATATAATCCAATGTTCCCCCGGTAGAATAGATCTTTACCCCTTCCCGGTGAAGTTTCAGAATGATTTCCTTTGCAGGTTCTTTATGAAAAAGACTGATCAGGGCACTCCTGATTTTCAGATGATTTGGATTGTTCATGGTGAAAAGCCTTAAGGGATATTTGAAAACGCAAAAGTAATAATTATGCTTTCATTTCATAGCGTATAATACTGAAAAAAACTCTTTACCTTTGCGGCCTCAAAATAAATGTTAAATCTTTTTAAGATAGTGTGTCATGGC
>CAYXIT010000055.1:12109-20265 GCA_964465275.1 uncultured Bacteroidales bacterium
TTCAAAGCGCTGGTTCTATTCCTACAGTCTTATCCTGATTGGTGCATTCATTCTTGCTGCAGGATTTGTGTTTTTTATCACACCTTATAAGCTCGTTCCGGGTGGTGTTTATGGGGTAGGTATTGTACTTTATCACTTGCTTGGGGTGCCTGTTGGATTAACAGGTCTGGTATTTAATATTCCGCTTACGATTATCGGGATAAAATTATTAGGGCCCCGGTTTGGAGTAAAAACTGTGGTGGGTTTTGTGCTTACTTCGGTATTTATTGACGGACTTGCATATTTTGTTGGTGACATTGCTCTTGTGGAAGATGATGCGCTGTTGTCATCCATATTCGGTGGTGTTCTTCTGGGTTTTGGATTGGGGCTGATCTTCAAAGCCAAAGCTTCTTCAGGCGGAACAGCTATTATGTCGCAGATTGTATCAAAATATACCCATATGCCTCTGGGTCAAACGCTGATAATCATTGATTCAATTATCGTTTTGCTGGGGCTTTTTGCTTTTGGTGACTGGAAAATTCCGCTCTATTCATGGATCGTGATCTTTATCACCGGAAAGGTAATAGATATAACCATGGAAGGTATCAGCTACGAAAAAACCATTTTCATCATATCAGACAAATATGAAGAAATAAGCGAAAAAATTCTCAAAGACCTGCGCCGCGGAGGTACTTATATTGACGGGAAGGGAATGTACAACAATGCTGAGAAGAAGATCATTTTTGTAAATGTAAGCCGTAGGGAACTGTCAATCCTCACCGAATACATTAATGAAATTGATCCCAAAGCCTTTCTTACCGTTATTGAAGCAGCAGAGATACTGGGTGAAGGGTTTAAATCGCTTGAAAGCAAAGTGGATAGTTAGTGATCAGTTTTTCTGTTTTAACAGTTAGTCACAAAAGAAGAATGTTAAATGCACGCTGAGCTTGCCGAAGCGATTGATTATTTGATATTCAGAAGTCGTTTTGACAAGCTCAACGACCAAAAACCAATTATGCGACAGATTTTTTCTTGTACCTGAAAGCCAGTAAAATGTATATAATATTCAATACTATTACAGCTGAGAGCATCAGGTGGATATGATTAAAATTCAGCCCCGAATCCAGCAGTGCACTGTAAACCACAGGGCCGGCAGCGGTGCTTATAACCATAATAAAGGTAAAGATACTTCTAATTGAGCCCAGGCTTTTCACACCATAGGTTTCGGCATATAAAGCATTGGAAACGGTGGGATTGGCCCCTGCTGATATTCCTACCAGAAACCAGAAAGCAGGGGTTGCCAGGGTGTGTGATGAAACTGCAAGAACAAGTAAACCGGCTATCATCGGGATCAGAACAAAGGGGAATAGTTTTTTTGCAGAATATTTATCTATGAGAGGTCCGGCAAGAATTGAGAAAACCAGCGAAGAAACGGCATAGGCAGTAATATTTACAGCCATCCACTCAAGGCTCCAGCCTTTAAACTCTGCAATAAATGTCTGGTAAAAGAACAGGGCGGTGAGTGTAAATCCCACGATAAAAACTGTGGGGGCAAAAATGTAAAAATTGAGGGTTCTGACAATTTCACGTTGTGCCCAGCTTTTTTGATCTGCAATATTTTTTTCGGTAACCTTTTTCTTACCGGTTTCCGGAGCTTCCACAACTTTGGTGCTGTCAAAATTCCTGAGTAAGATCAGCACCAGAGGAATAAGCGTAATCAGAATAAAAGCTGAACTGATTAGAAAGGATTCACGCCAGCCCAATGTGAGTATCAGGCTGACAATAGCAATAGGCATGGCAGCTTCGGCCAGAGGAAAGCCCAGGTATGCAATGCTCAGGGCCTTTCCCCTTGATCTCGAGAAGTAACGACCCATGGCAGTCATGGATGTGTGTGTTAGCAAGCCCTGACCGAAAAAACGCAGCATAAAAATGGCCAGGAAAAGCATAAAAAGGTTCATACTAAATCCGGCCAGCAGATTGGCAGCAATGATGCCGGTAATAACCAGCATGGTAAATTTCATTATGGGCATACGGTCAATAAATCTGCCGGCAAATATGATGGTAATACCGCTGCACAATGTGGCTGCAGCATAAATACTGCTGTAAAGACCCTGGCTGATGTCAAATTCCTTTAAAATCTCAGGAATATACAGCGACAAATTAAAGGTTTGCCCGAAACCTGAATAGAGAGTCAGGATGATGGCAAACAGCAGAATTTTTCTGTTGGCAAGAAAAAATTTGTAATAGTTCACTTATTTCACCTCCCAGGAAAAATGGAATGTAAGATCAGGGAAATTCTCCATTGACCTTTTTAATAACCACTCCGACTCAGCAAGAAAAACAGGATTGCCATATTTATCCGTAACCACATTGCGGTATTTCTGTTCAATGAATTCCTGTAATTGTTTTGGATTATCGGTAGTGATCCATACCGCTTTGTAAAAATTGAGGTAGTCGAACCGGCATGATGCACCGTACTCGTGGAGCAAACGAAACTGTATCACTTCAAACTGGAGTTCTCCTACAGTGCCAATGATACGTCGGTTTCCGGGCTGCTGTGTAAAAAGCTGTGCAACACCTTCATCGGTAAGTTGTTTGATGCCTTTTTCCAGTTGCTTGGACTTCATAGGATCGGTATTGACCAATTCCTTGAAGATCTCGGGTGAGAAGGTCGGAATTCCTTTAAAGATGATCTTTTCACCGTCGGTGAGGGTATCGCCGATGCGGAAGTTTCCGGTATCGTACAAACCAACAATATCGCCCGGGTAGGCCTCATCAATCACCGATTTATCGTTGGCCATAAAGCTGGTTGGGTTGCTGAACTTGAAAGTCTTACCCTGCTTTACGTGCAGATAGTTTTTGTTGCGTTCAAATTTTCCTGAGCAAACCCGCATAAACGCAATCCTGTCGCGGTGACGCGGATCCAGGTTGGCATGGATCTTAAATACAAAACCGCTGAAGTCATTCTCATGGGGATCAACATCCCTGATATCTGTCTGTCGGGGTGCCGGGGTGGGGGCAATGTCAATAAAAGTATCCAGCAGCTCCTTCACACCAAAATTGTTAAGGGCACTGCCAAAGAAAACCGGAGCCACTTCTCCGCTGCGGTAGGTGCTTTTTTCAAAAGGTTCATAAACACCTTCCACCAGCTCTGCATCATCACGTAACAGATCAGCGTGGCCTTCAATAAGGTTATCAAGCAGGGGGTCATTCAGCGAGTTGATCTCGGTTACTTCATCTTCCAGTTTTTGCTTGTTTGGTTTAAAGAAAAATATGCGGTTGTTGATGAGATGGTAAACTCCCTGGAACTCTTTTCCCATGCCAATGGGCCATGTGATGGGTCTTACCTTGATATCGAGTTTTTGCTCCACTTCATCCAGGATATCGAAGGGATTTTGTCCTTCGCGATCCAGCTTATTGATAAAAACGATAACGGGCGTATTGCGCATACGGCAAACCTGCATAAGCTTCTCGGTCTGGGTTTCCACACCCTTGGCACAGTCAATGACCAGTATAACGCTGTCAACCGCGGTAAGCGTACGGTAGGTATCTTCGGCAAAGTCCTGGTGCCCGGGCGTATCCAGCAGGTTGATCTTCACACCGCGGTATTCAAAGCCCATCACCGACGTTGCCACAGAAATACCCCGCTGGCGTTCAATCTCCATGAAGTCGGAAGTGGCACCCTGTTTTATCTTGTTCGATTTTACGGCACCTGCCGTTTGAATGGCACCCCCGAAAAGCAGCAACTTCTCCGTAAGGGTGGTTTTTCCTGCATCGGGGTGACTGATAATGGCAAAGGTTCTGCGTTTGTCGATCTCTTTTTGTAGTGGCGACTTTTTTGTGCTTGTCGCTATAGTATTTGTTTCCAGTGTCATATAAAAAATTGCATCAAAAAACGGGAAGCAAAATGCCCCCGGGAAAATTTTTGCAAAGATAGGGAAAATAGTGATTAGTGAATAGTGATTAGTGAATAGTGATTTTTTACTGTGGAGACACTGAGACACAAAGTTCGCGAAGAGTTTTTTTATTTAGCTTCGCTGAGCTCGGCTGCGCCTCGGATCGTGCTTCGAGTTTCGAATTTTTAACCTTAGCGCTCTCTGCGGGATCTTCGCTTCTTTGCGTGAGGGAAAAACCGTAATTTTACCATTCAATCGTCAATCCCTATGACACTCAAAAAGCTTCCCAATTTGCTCATCATCTCCGGCACCGGCCAGAACTCCGGAAAAACGACCCTGGCATGCCGGCTGATTGCTGAGTTTTCAAAACAATTCCCCGTAACCGCCATTAAGATTTCACCCCATTTCCACGAGCCGCCACCCCAATTGCCTGTGATTGCTGCCTATGAAGGATTCGTAATCTATGAAGAGATCCAATACGGCACCGGCAAAGACAGCTCCCGTTTTCTGTATGCAGGTGCCAAAAGAGTCTGTTTTATCACCGCACAAAGAGAAAAACAAGGTGAGGCCATGGAAACTCTCCTGGAAAAGATACCTGCCACCACACCCCTAATCTGTGAAGCCGGCGGACTGCATAAATACTTCAAACCCGCCCTGCACATCGTCACCGTCAGCAAAAACAAACCCCCGCAAAAGGAAATCCCCCAATCGGCAGATGTGATGGTTGAGTTTGATGGAGTAGGGTTTGAGCCGGAAGTGGAGGTGAGGTGGAGTGGGGAGGGGTGGGTTTTTTTGCCCTGAGGGCAATTTATTAAAAGTTTTTCTTCCTATATTCATTGTCGTGTATCGGCTTCATTATCTTAGAATTAAACATGCAATCCCTCCGGGATTTAATGCTGTGAAATTATGAACATGACCACAGCATGATCATATGTCTATAGCCAAAAAAGCAATCCGCATAATTTTTCCGATCCCCGGAGGGGTCGCACCATTTCCCTCAAAAATGTTTTTGATGGTTAACAGGTGTTTTGAATTAACTTTATATTTTGTAGCTTTAATCCTTTGTTAATCCCATAGAATATTAAACATGAAGTATATGCAGCCCCGGTTTTTAATCCCTGTTTTGACATTGCTGGTCCTTGCCTGTAATTCCACCGGCAAAGAGAATCACCTGATACCTCCGGAGCCTGATTATATCGATCCCATCTATTGGTTCCTTAATCCTGCAGAACAGACATCACGGGCAGTGGATATCTTTTACGTATATCCCACACTGGGTTTTGGCACCGACAGTGTAAACCCTGCTTTTCTGGCTGATATTTCCCGGCAGGAAGAAAGAGATGCGGCTTTCAGCAACCAGCGATTTAACCATCAGGTGTACGCCGGCGATGAGTATAATTTCTTCGCTCCCTTTTATCGCCAGCACACCATGAATGCCCTTACTGAAGATCCAGAAAATGCAGAGCAAATAATGGAGGTTCCTGTTTTTGATATTGCCGCGGCATTTCATCATTACATGACCCATTACAACGGGGGCAGACCGTTTATCCTTTTGGGCCACAGCCAGGGTTCAGCCGTGTTGCTTGAGCTTCTTAAATACAAAATGAGTCAGGCACAATACGAACAAATGATAGCAGCTTACCTGATTGGCTGGCAGATAACCAGTGAAGAGCTGGAAGAGTTTCCGGATCGTCTGATCCCTGCACGGGGAAGCACTGATACAGGTGTGATCATCATGTATAATTCTCTTACCACTCCGGATGCCAGATCACCGCGCATCGACCGGTCAGTGGTTTGTATCAATCCGTTAAACTGGAAAACAGATTCCACGATGGCCACCAGGGAAGAGCATCTGGGGATCGTGCGGTTTAATCGTGAGACCCGTCAATATGATACCATTCCCCGTTTTACCGGTGCTTATATACAGGATCATTACCTTATCTGCACAGATGTGGATCCGGCAGTTGTTTTTAATGAGGAGCTGAAAGATTTATTTCCTTATGGAAACCTTCATTTTATGGATTCCTGGCTGTATGCACTGAATCTGAAGGTCAATATGGCTGAAAGGGCAGAGGCGTTTCTCAGAAAATAATGTGAGAGGTTTTGGGGTGCGATCCCAAGGCAAATCCGATCATAAAAAAAGGTTGACCTTTTCAGATCAACCTTTTGCGGTCCGGACGGGACTCGAACCCGCGACCCCGTGCGTGACAGGCACGTATTCTAACCAACTGAACTACCGGACCAATATCGTGATGAACGTTTTGTTTTCCTTAAAAGCGTTGCAAAGATAATTGAGTTTTTTAATCTGACAAAAAAAAGTTGTTTTAAAATTTTTTTTTTGAGATTTAAGAAAATTACAGCAGACTTGTAAGGCATTTCGGGTCTGCCCCATGAACATTTTACTCCCCATATTTGCTAACATGTAAACCATTAAAAATTATCATGATGATTTATTTTAAAAGATTATTGTTCGCTGTACCTCTGTTCAGTGCTTTATTGGGTTCTGCCCAGGATCTATCGAAGCACAGATGGGAAAACAGGCTGATTTTGATATTAACTGACAATGAAAACAACTCCGCTTTTCAATCTCAGGTAGCTGAATTCAGGAAGGATCTGACCGGACTGAATGAGAGAAAAATCATCATTTACAAGGTAATGCCCGGAGAATACAGAACCGGATTGGATGATGGTAACAAAATAAAATCTGCACGTTTATATAATGAATATAAAAAAACCGATGCAGGATTCGAAGTTGTTTTACTGGGTTTGGATGGCAGAATAAAGCTTCAGCAAAATGAATTACTGTCATTAGAAGAATTATATGCCGTCATTGATGTAATGCCCATGAGACGCAGAGAGATTGAACAAAAGAAACAGCAATAAAAAACTTAATACTACTTTTGTCTTTTCTGAAAATGAATTAAAAATTCAATGCAATAAATGTTTATGAAATACCCATGCATGCGCAAATGCACAAACACCAATGAAATCAGAGGCATGGGTATTCCATATGACCGCTGAAAAACAAATTACTTACATATGAAAATACATCTCACCGATCGTATAAAACCCGAAGAAGATTTTATCATCCTTGTTCAGGATATGGAAAAGTTAAACCAGACGCCGCTCTCTGGGCAGGAGCAGGAGTATGTGCATGAAAATTATATTGAAGGTAAACGGGAGACGTTCTTTTTTAACCGCTTGTCGCAGTTTGTGTTTGTGCACTTCTGCAAACCGGAACCTGATGCTGCAGCCCTGGAAAAGCTTCGCAAAAAGGGGGATGAACTTGTGGCTTCCCTTACAAAGGAAAAGAAATCACAGGCTGTGATCTTCGCTGCGGGTGTTGATACAACTTCGGTGCTGGCCCTTGCCGAGGGAATGGCACTGGGAGCCTATAAATTTGTTAAGCACAAAAAGCCTGATGACAAACAGACCCTTTTTCATACTTTAAAAATCGCTGCCGGAAGCATTGGTGAAGAAGAAGTTGCTGCATTACAAAACATCGTTACAGCCTGTTACGAAACACGACACCTGGTTAATGAACCCGGCAATGTGGTTGATGCAGTGGCTTTTGCACAGCAGATGCGAAGCCTGGCAGAAAAGGCAGGGGTAAGGGTGGATGTTTTTGATAAGGAAAAGATCAAAGAGCTGGGCATGGAAGCTCTGCTAACGGTAAACAAAGGCAGCAAAACAGAACCCAGCTTTACTGTGATGGAGTGGAAGCCTGAAAATGCTGTAAATGCAAAGCCGGTCGTATTGGTGGGCAAAGGTCTGGTGTTTGACACAGGGGGTATTAATATAAAACCCACCAAAGGACTGGAAGAAATGAAATGTGACATGGCCGGTGGGGCAGCCGTTTTCGGGGCTGTTTATGCAGCTGCCATGAATAAACTTCCTGTGCATATTGTGGGTTTGGTTCCGGCAACCGACAACCGTCCGGGCGAGCACGCCATGCTCCCGGGCGATATTATCCGTCTGAGTAACGGCAAAACCGTCGAAATTCTGAATACGGATGCCGAAGGACGGCTTATCCTGGCCGATGCATTGTTGTACGCACAGAAATATGACCCGGAGCTGGTGATCGATCTGGCCACGCTGACCGGATCAGCGCAGATGGCCATCGGTAAATACGGCATGGCGGGGATGCATCAGGATGCTGCTGAAGCCATGGAAAAGCTGAAGCAAAGCGGCTGGAACGTTTACGAGCGCATTGCTGAGCTGCCCTTCTGGGAAGAATATGGTGAAGAGATGGAATCGGATATCGCCGACCTGCGAAATATC
>CAYXIT010000056.1:0-20141 GCA_964465275.1 uncultured Bacteroidales bacterium
TTTCAAGGGTTACCAGACCATTGGTGTTTGTGGTGGGGAAATGGCGCTCCACAAAAACAGCAGTTCCTGTGTCTGAGCCCTGCAAAATGCTTATCTGCATGCTAACCCCATGGACTGTCAGGAGATTATCATTGGTATCGCGCACTACTGCCTGGTAGGTCATTCGCTGGGGTATCTGGGCAAATAACGTGGCGGTTACCATTAATACCACTAAAGTTGATAATGTTTTTTTCATGATGGTTGTGTTTTGGGTTTTGGCTTTTTTATGAAATTTTAAACAAGTTGGATAAGAATGATTTCATATATGTACATTCAATCAATCCTTAATACAACGCACAGAGTGACCCATCACCCTTTGGCTATTGTTCACGCCGGCATTGTTGCTTAGGAAAAAAAAGCGCCGCGAGTCATTACCAGACAAGGTACTCGACCAATAGTGGCCGTTGGAGCCGACATCCCAGAGCGAACTATTGATGCCGCTGCGCGTACCCGCCACGGTCAATTTAAGCGATGAGGCAAAGGCCCCGGAAGCATTGTTGCTACTCCAGCTTTGTCGTTCGGCTTCCCATTCCGCTTCAGTAGGCAGGCGGTAACCACCTGGGCATGGGTTATTTATGCCGCTAACACCCTGCCATAAACTATCGTTTTGCGGACTGCGCCAGTCCCAAGGGTTGATGGTAGATAAAATAAAGTAACCGTGTCCGGGTGTATCTGAGTTACTCAAAGTTGATGTGGTTCCCGATGTTCTAATCTGGTGCCCGTCAACAGCCCTGCCCCATTGGAACAAATCACCATAGGAATAACCATCGGTACTTGATGCAGCAACCCGCGAAGCACCGAGGTTACGGTCCATCCATATTTTCCCGGTTTCAGGATTTCCAACATCATACAAACCTGGTGTCGTCCATTTGGGTACACCCCCTGAGAAGCTTAAAACCTGTCCATCTGCTCCGGCTGCAATGGTGATCCATTGGGAGCCGTTCCAATATTGCATTTCTCCGGTTTGTGTACCGGAGGGAATACTGGGGTCGGTTTCTTCTGTTAAATATCCTTCATCGGCATGGTTACCCCATGAGTATGCCTCATCCCAATTGCCAATGTCTGCCGGTTCTATACCAGCGGCCGGGCTGCCCTCAAACGCCGGATCCGTTTCGGCAAATTCACTTGCTGTTTTTGCATGTAAAGCATACGGAACACTCAGCAATTGGTTTGTACCGGTAAGGGTATAATCTGTTCCTCCATTCAGGTCGGTTTCTGTTTTGATGAAATAAGGACCGTCGGCCCAGTTGATATCGGTAAAACTTCCGCTTACAAGGGTACCATCGCCAATTTCAATAGTTACCAGGCCATTGTAGTTCGTGGTGGGAAAATGGCGTTCTACAAAAACAGCAGCTCCTGTATCGGAGCCCTGCAGAATGCTTATCTGCATGCCCACCAAAAGCTCCTGCAGCAGATTATCATCTGCATCTCTTACTACGGCCTGGTAGGTCATTTTTTCGGGTGCTTGAGCGAACACACTTACTGCTAATAATGCAACAGCCAATATTGTAAATAATTTTTTCATCGGGTTTTCTCCTTAATTTTTAATAATCTTAAAAGTTTTAAAATCCTTGTTGCCTTCCGTCACTTTTAAAAAGTAGGTGCCCGGCATCAGAAAGGTCACATCAATTTTTGTATGATGCCCCGTGATCTGTTCACTTTGCCAGAGTTTCCCGTTTACATCATACAACTGATATTGGAAGGTGGAAGGCTCGAAGTTTTTTACTTCGAGGGTAAGTAAACCGGCAGTGGGATTGGGATAAGCCAAAACCCTGAGATGTATGTCTTCGGCTTCATCAATGGCTGTAACTACCGAAATTTCATAGGGTTGTTGCACCCCCTCTGCTACCGATCCATTGCTTCCTTCATGGGTACGCCAGAATAGTTGCCCTACGGAATAACTGACCGAACCGCTGCTGCCCTCAGCTTCGCCACCACTGGCAGTGATGGTTTCCTGTGCCAGACCGTTGGAAAAACTAAAAAGTAAGGGCAGAATGATCACAATTGCCAGATATTTCATTTTCGCTTTAGTGCTTTTTTTATTGTTTTTCATATTATTTCTGTCTTTAAGGATGAATACTTCAGTTTTTGAATTACATTACCGGCTTCACAAATTACAGCCCGGTTGTTGAACTTTTTCGGAAACCCAACACAAAGAATC
This sequence comes from uncultured Bacteroidales bacterium, assembly GCA_964465275.1. GTDB lineage: Bacteria > Bacteroidota > Bacteroidia > Bacteroidales > UBA7960 > SKVR01. The sequence goes on from CAYXIT010000056.1 coordinate 2,201, forward strand.
TCCTTCATAGGAGAATATATTATAGAATAATAGATTTTTCTTCATGGATTTTGGATTTTGAATTTTAAAAAAAAATGAGATTATCTGATTAGTATTAATGCTCACAATCAAAACCAAACCGTATATAACTTACCGGATATCCGGGAGGCAGACAGAAACCGGAAACATAGAATAAAATATCAGGCCAATAATAGAATTTGCAGTGAAAAAGGAAATAAAGTTCAATATGCAGTTAATTTGAACTATCAGTTATTTTATTTGCATATTCAGCAAATTTGTATAATTTTTTCAAGAAAACCTAATAGGTGATATAAATTTATATAGAAATATAATTGCATTACAAAGAGATCATAATGCTATGGAGATAAAAAAACAGTTTTCGGAGTGAAATTGTAGCCGGACTATTAATTTACCGGCTTTTGCAATGAAGGGGCGATTCAATATCACCCCGTCAATTAAAAAAGAATTACAACCAAAATCTTTTCAAAATTTATCAAATGAGATTTTGTTCAACAATCAATCCTGATACCAAATGCTCTTAAAAAGCTTTAGGCTATAATCATTATATTCTCCAGGATCTACAAACTGATTATGAATAAAACCATCATAACCGCCCAGGTTATCTGTTTTGCTGAAAAGGGTTGATTTGAAATCAAGAATTCAGGTATTATTTCTTCATCATTTCTTCATGATAATTCTCTAAATTTGTTGAAAATAAAAGCCATGAAAAAGATAATCACCGGTATTTTCTTTGTGCTTTTCGCTGCTTTTTTCATGAATGTTTCGGCGCAGGAACAAAAAGAAGCTGCTAAAGAAACTGAAAAACCCAAAGAAACTCAAACAGAGCCTTCAAAGGAAGTTCCTGAGATTCCCGAAACACTTCCTGAAACTCAAACTGAGGCAGAAAAAAAGTCTTCAGAAGAAGTAAAAACTGTTGCTCCTAACCAGCGTGACAGAGAAAAGAAAAAAAGCAGAGCACGTCCGGCTCGCGGGGCACGCCCTGAAATTGTAAGACCCGGTAAGGGAAGACCGGCAGGTGCAGGGAAACCCCAGGGCGCCAGACGTCCCGGAAGAAATTAATTTTTTTTGAAATGTAAACATGAGACTGTTTCTTAAATTAACCGGATTTTTCTTTTTTATGCTTTTTGCCAACCTTTCGGTATTTTCTCAACCGGATACTACTCAAAATATCCATACCACCCGATTGGAAGATACTGCATCAGTCACAATGAATAAGCACTCAGTTTTTGCAGGCAGCGGATACGGCAATGATCTTCTTTATGTAGGAACCAGTCTTACAGCCAATCAACCTTTTTTCTCGGCAGATTTTACATATGCTTTTCTTGGTAAATTATGGACGTCTGTTACGTTTTATAATTTACCAGGTCAGCAACCTGCCATTTCCATGTATGATCTTTCGGCTGGTTTTTCTCATGTTTTCAATGATTACCTGGATATATCAGCATCCATATCATCCTATATCAATACAGGGAAGACGGACAATGAACTTTATGGCAATTTTGCTTACCTGAGAATAACCGGCGGATTTGACTGGGTATGGGTTTATTCCAAACTTACAGCCGGCAGAATTATTGAACAAAACTCAGGCATATACGTGTATTTCAGAAATTCCAGGTATTTCAGAACAGGTACGTTCGGAAAGTCAGGCAATTATTTTTCTTTCGATCCCAATGTAAATATTCTTTTTGGAAATTTTTACCAGGTACAACCTCTTTATCGTGGCCAAAACCGACCGGATGGCAGGCCGGGGCAGGGAGGACAAGGCCAGAATGAGATCATCGGTGAAGAAACTACAGATCAATTTACATTGCTGCAAACCGAGATATCTGTTCCAATGTCATTCTACTTTCATAACTTTACCTTTGAAGCTGAACCCCTGTATCTTTTTCCCCAATCCACTGAGAAAGATATTTCAGACGCTAAAGGCTTTTATTTTTTTCTGAATGTATATTACAGGATCTTTTAATAGCTGCCCATGAACATCCTTATAGTAGAAGATGAAAAAAATCTTGCAGCCGAGATGGCTGAATACCTGAATAAGGAAAACTATCTATGCGAGATTGCCCTTACCGGGCAGGATGCATCAGAAAAGATTGCAGTTAATCTTTATGATTTTATTTTGCTCGATCTGGGCTTACCTGATTATGACGGACTGGATCTTCTTACAGAGGCGCAAAAGCTTGATGAAAAACCCGGTATTATTATAATAACTGCAAGAGGTGCCCTTGAAGATAAAGTAAAAGGCCTTGATCTGGGTGCTGATGATTATCTGGCTAAGCCCTTCTCCCTCGTTGAGTTGCATGCACGCATACAAGCTGTGGCACGGCGTAAATTTAATGTCAGCAATCCCGAAATTCACGCAGGTGAATTTAAAATTAACATTCAGTCCAGAAGGATCTTTCATAGCGATCATGATATAGAACTTACCAGGAAGGAGTTTGACCTATTGCTTTATCTGATACTGAACAAAAATAAAACACTTACCCGCATTCAACTATACGAACATATCTGGGGTAATTTGCTGGACGATCAGTACGATAGTAATTTTATTGATGTTCATATCAAGAATCTCCGTAAAAAACTTTCAGTGTATGCTCCGGTTGACTGGATAAACACCGTTAGAGGCATCGGATATAAGGCTGAACTTTAATTGAAAAGTTACAAAATGAAGCTGAGATATAAACTGGCTCTGTTCAATATTCTCTCTAAAAGCATTTTTGGTCTGCTTTTCATTATCATCATGCCAATGATTCTGGAAAGAATAAACACTATTCAGACAGATAATGAGCTGATTAACAAACGGGAACAGGTTATTGACCTGATTGCTATGTGGGGTGTTGATTTTTTTCTTGAAGAAACCCGTGATGATGCTTTTGGGAGTTATAACATTTTGAAGGAAGAATATATAAGTCTAGAAAAAGTTGATCTGGATCAACACTGGAATTTCATTGAAGTAACCAAGCGCCGGGTAGAAGATGAAGTTATTGATTACAGAGTGTTGAATTACACTTTTCTTATTGATGGTGAGATGTTTTTGCTCGAAATCGGCAAAAGTCTTTCCAGTATCCGGCAAACTGAAAAAAACATCACCACTTTTACTTTGATATTTTTATTGGCTTTTATCCTGATCTCGGGTATTATGGATATTTCATTTGCATCATTCCTTATCCGTCCGGTGGAAAAGATTACGGCCAAACTCCGAAAAACCCCTTCACCGGTTTTGTATGATCCCAAACCCATAAAAACCACCACAACCGAATTCCTGTATCTTGAAAATACTTTAAGCGAACTGATGCAAAAAATCAATGAGCTTTTTCAAAAAGAAAAGGAAACTACAGCCAATATTTCACATGAGTTACTCACCCCCATATCGGTTTTAAGAAGTAAACTGGAAAACCTTCTTTCGCAGGAAAACCTTTCTGATGAAGCTGGTGCAAAAGCTGAAGAAGCTCTCAAAACCCTTCACCGGTTAAAAATAATGGTAAATTCATTGCTGCTGATTGCCAGGGTAGAAAGCCATGAATACCTTAAAGAAGATAACTTTTCGATAGGTGATGTTTTTCAGGAAATTCAAGAAGAACTCCTTCCGCTTGCACAGGACAAGAACATAAGCATTGTAAATGAAATCAAACCAGACAAAAAAAACCACAATGCAAATCGTGCGCTCATATTTACAATGTTTTATAATGTTGTGAACAATGCTATAAAATTCACCCCTGAAGGGGGAAATATCCGCATCATTTCCCAGACCCATCATGAGCATTATGAAATTCTTATACGGGATGATGGCCCTGGAATGAATAAAAATCAGTTAAAAAATCTATTTACCCGATTTAAAAACCGCCCTGCACATCACCAAAACGGAACAGGTATAGGATTGGCAATATCCAAATCAATTGCTGATTTTCATAACATAAAAATTGAAGTAAACAGCCATCCCGGAAAGGGTACAGAATTTATTTTTATATTTCCTGCCTGATTTCATGATTTCTTCATGTTCGCGGGTGTAGATTTGTTTCAGTTATTAACTTAAAATAATAAAACCATAAAATCAATGTTTTAATCGCAGCATCAGCACTTTTAATAAGTACAGCTGCATTTAGCCAAACCCAGGAACCTGTCCAGACCAGGGAAAGGAACCAGAACCGTGAGCAGGTCCAGGCTCAGGATCAAAGCCAGCAAGGTGAAACTGTAAGGTTGCAGGCCAGGAATGAGGGCGAACAACAAAAAATGACCCGTCAGGAAAGGCGTGAACAAAGAAAACAGCAAAGGCTTGAAAAGAAAGAGCAAAAGAAACAGCAGCAAAGACTGCAGGATGGTTCCGGAAGTCAACGCCGTGAGCAAAGTGCAAGGCCTGCGCGTCCTGAACGTCCAAACCAACCCAACCGGCCTGATCGTCCGCAAAGACCATCCCGTCCTAACAGACCCAGGTAATCAAAAAGCTTAAACCATGAAAACAAAAAACCCGGCGCAATTGCGTCGGGTTTTTTTTTATTTTTAAACCAACTTATCTGCCTTCACCGGCAAAACTGCGCCTGCGTCTTTTGCCAGATCCTGATTTAGTTGCTGAAAATCCGTTAAAGCGCGAATTTCCGTTTGAGTGTCCTGAACCGTTGTAGTTTCCATTGTTTCTGTTTTCTGAATTACGGTGATTTCCGGGCACGGTTTTTATTACATCATGGATCATCAAAGGGTAATCATGATCATCCATTACAGGAACTTTTCTGCCGATGAGTTTCTGAATATCCTTCAGGTATTCTTTCTCTTCGGCATCGCAGAAAGCGATGGCTTTTCCGCTTGCTCCTGCCCTGCCTGTGCGGCCAATACGGTGTACATAAGATTCGGAGATGTTGGGCAGATCATAGTTTACCACATGGGTAAGATCATCAATATCAATTCCCCTGGCAGCAATATCTGTTGCCACGAGTATGCGGGTCTGGTGAGCTTTGAAAGCTGCCAGTGCCGATTGCCGGGCATTTTGCGATTTATTGCCGTGTATGGCCTGCGATCTTATTCCTGCTTTGGTAAGCTCGCGGGCTACCCTGTCAGCACCGTGCTTGGTGCGGGTAAAAACCAGTGCTCTTTCTATTTCTGTATTTTTTAAAAGATCTCTTAAAAGGTTTCTTTTGTTTTTCTTATCAACAAAATAGACTACCTGGTCAATTGCATCTACTGTAGCTGATGCAGGAGTAATATCAACCCTTGAGGGGTTGACAAGTATGGTATCGGCCAGCTTTACAATTGCATCGGGCATGGTAGCTGAAAAAAACAATGATTGCTTTCTGCGTGGCAGGCGGGCAATCACTCTTTTTACATCCTGAACAAAGCCCATATCAAGCATACGGTCTGCCTCATCCAAAACAAAATATTCAATATGATCGAGTTTTACATAACCCTGATTCATCAGATCAAGTAACCGGCCGGGTGTAGCAACAAGCACATCTATGCCTGAACGGAGTGCATCCACCTGACCATGCTGGCTAACACCACCATAAATCACTTTATATTTCAGGTTTGTATTTTTTCCATAGGTAGCAAAGCTTTCGCCAATCTGAATGGCCAGCTCCCTTGTAGGAGTGAGAATCAGACTTCTGATGGGTCGTTTGCCGCGTGCATTTGTTTGATCTTCACTCATAAGCTGAATGATAGGAATAGCAAATGCTGCGGTTTTACCGGTTCCGGTTTGTGCACTGCCCAGAATATCTTTTCTGTCTAGTATTAAAGGTATGGCGCTATATTGAACGGGTGTAGGTACGGTGTATCCTTCTGTTTTTAAAGCCCTGAGGATAGGCTCAGTTAAATTTAATTCGTGAAATGTCATTTATTAGTAAGTTATTGAGAAATAAAAAGAAAATAAGAAATTGAGAAATTAAGAAATTAGGGAGTTAAAACCCTGAACCTGTCATTAAAATCAAGTAGTAATTGTTACAACCCCATTTCAAAAAAATCTAATACATAACTTCTTAAACCAATAAATCCTGGTTCTCTTATTATAATCTCATTATTAACGGACCGGTGTAAAATTTGGAAAGGGTCCCCATTACCGGTCGTGTGGAAAGGAGTCTTTTTCTTGTTTTCATTTCTGCCTGCAATTATTTTCCAAATAACAACAGATGCTCAAAGGTTTTCAACCGGCGGGTTTTTCTGCCGGGAATTTTAACAAATCTGAAGTTTTATGGATTGTAACAAACAGAGGAATTATTAAACAAGAGCACAAAGGTACACAAAAATTAATACAAATAACATATTTATTTATTTACATGTCATTTTTCATGCAGCACAAACTAAAAACTTTTGTAAATTGCCAACAAAAAAACACACTATGTACAACAAATTGATTCAAAACATTCAGCCGTTAGGTTTTATGTGGCCCACGGGCAATCCTTTTATTTTCTGTGTTCATCATGTAGATAAATACCCCAAAGGAAATGAAATCATGGGACCTGATGCATCACTTGCGGGCCGATACCTGGGCCAGGATTTTACCGTTAAAGACGGCTGGCGTATGTACCACGGCGAACGGATACCCGGCTTCCCTGCTCATCCGCATCGCGGATTTGAAACCATAACTATCGTTCTGGAAGGTTTTGTGGATCACAGCGACAGCCACGGTGCTGCCGGCCGTTACGGAATGGGCGATGTGCAGTGGATGACCGCCGGATCGGGCCTGCAGCACTGCGAAATGTTTCCGCTCATTAAAAAAGATGCCGAAAACCCGCTGGAGCTTTTCCAGATCTGGCTCAACCTGCCCAAAAAGAATAAATTTGCCGATCCCCACTTTAAAATGTTATGGGCAGAGACCATTCCGTTGGTCAAACATACTGATGAACAAGGGAAACAAACGGAAATAAAAATCTTCGCCGGTGAACTCGATGGAAAGCTGGCCCCTGCTCCCGCCCCCGATTCATGGGCAGCAAATCCCGAAAACGGAGTAAATATATGGACCATAAAAATGCATTCGGGTGCCAAATGGAGAATCCCGGCAACTAATATGGAAAAAAACCGCTCACTCTATTTTTACCAGGGAACGGGGATCAGTATTGCAGGTATTGATATAAAACCCGGGCATGCCGTTGAAATGCTTCCCGACCAGGAAGCCATTATAGAATGTACCGGCCAGGATGCCTATATGCTGCTGCTGGAAGCCATGCCCATTAATGAACCTGTTGTGCAGCACGGCCCGTTTGTGATGAACACCGGTGAAGAGATCCACCAGGCATTTGCCGATTACCGCAGCACACAATTTGGCGGATGGCCCTGGGAGCACTACGATCATGTGCACCCCCGCGAAGAAAGCCGTTTTGCAAAGTATAAGAATGGAAAGGTGGAAAAGCCGGGATAGTTACTGGTTATTAACAAGGCTTTTAATTACCCATCTCCTTTATTCTGATGTTCCTGAATTTCACCTTTGACCCATGCCCCAGAAAGCCTATGTGACCCGATGGGTTTAGTAAGCCGGGATGCAGCAGATTATCGATGGTCTGTGTGCCATTATTGCTCACTTCCGCTATATCACCATCCACAATAACTTTACCATTAAGCGTAATGGTTATTCGTGTGCCAATTGCCTTCACTTCTTGATAGTTCCATTCGCCTACCGGTTTAAGAAATCCACGACGGGCAGGAATAACGCCATATACCGATCCATGGTACTGGTATGGCTCAAGATTACGATAAATATCAGCATCGTCGTCGAGTATCTGAAGCTCCATACCCACATATGCAGGATCACCCTCCATTGGTGTGCGAATGCCCAGTCCGTTGTTGGCGCCTGGTGTAAGCAGAAACTCAAAGCGCAACACAAAATCGCTGTATTCCTTTTCTGTATAGAGATTTTCGTACCCATGCACCGAAGAATATTGATAAATTATCACACCTTGCTGTGCAAAGTAATCAACCATTTTACCAGTCCAACCTGTAAGATCGATCCCGTTAAACAATGGAACAAATCCTTCGTCCTGTTCCTCCAGACTCAACACATAAGGTTCGGGGCGGGGAATCTCCCTGATGTAGATATTCCTGAACTCGACACGTGATGTATGTGCCTGTAATTCAATAACTTCCTTCTCGAAGACAGGTATACCGCGGTCCCAGAAGTTCTCTAACACCACATTATCGGTAACCAGGAGGCCGTTGAGATACACGGTAACCTTATCGTCGACCATGATAATGCGGAAAGTATTCCATTCATCTGCGGGATTATCAGCTACCAAAAGCGGGACACCCGGATGTTTCTGGTTATTGTATAAACCACCCGACCCTACCTGTGCTCCTACCTGAATAAGTGAAGTATCCCACGCCTGTACCTGCGGAGTGCCCCGGAGATACAAGCCTGAGTCACCTTCAGGTTCTAACTTCCAGTCGAGGTGTAATTCAAAATCACCATACATCTTCTCCGAACACAAATTATCGAATCCATCTCCCTTATAAATGAGTATTCCGTCTTCCACATGCCAGTTGCTCCGCATGCGTTCATCGGCTTTTTCCTGTTCGGCAGCCAGCTCTTCGGGTGTCATCTTTGCCCGGGCAATGGGGTTCTGCACAAGTCCTTTCCATCCGGTCAGGTCAACTCCGTTAAATATCGATACAAATCCCCCTTCTTCAGGTAGTTCCGACAAGTGCTTCAGGAGTGCTTCTCTCTGATAGTCAGCCTCGGCATCCTGATTGACAGCTATGGCCTTATAAACAATCTCATTTACCGCAGGACCATACAGTTCCTTATTTTCAAGTACGATATTTCTTACCGATTGTACGGCAACATGCCGGAGATCGGGATTGTCGAGGTATCTTGAGATAAATACCAAAGCCAAAAGCGTTTTGTTAGCCGCAGTCTGATTTAAAATCATTCGTTTTTGCTGAAGGGCTGTGGCAAGCTCCATCGCATTCCTGAACATCAGCACCTTCTGGTCATCAGGGTTACCTGAACGATTGATTCCACCTATGTAACCTGACAGTGCCTGCTCACCTATACGGCTGTCGCTGTTCGATTTGGCTATATCCAACAATATTGGCATAGCAGCAGGACCATTCCACACAGTCATTGCTTCAATGGCAGCTTCCTTCTGCTCCTCACTTCCTGACCGGAGTACATTTTCAATTAACGGCAATGACTCTTCACCTCCAATGCTGGCAAGTACCCGATAATAATTGGCTTCAACCGCCCCGGGCTTTGTCATAAATCCGGTTACGATTTCAACCTGTTGTGAAGTGCTTTCCTTCTCACTGATAACTTTGAACAGAGCATCCTGCAGGGCAGTTATCTGATCATCAGAACTGACCTTATTCAGCAAGTCGGCAATTTTTTCCTCATCGCCCGGTTTTACAACTGCAGGCAATGCTGTAACCGCAGCCTGTGCAATCCGGATATCATTGTTTTGAAGATCAGCAAAAATCAGCGCTGAATGCCTATCGGCCTGTTTTTCAGCAATAATATCAATGAAAGCGATGCGTGCAAGCCCATCAGACCGGGGTAGTACATCAGCCACAGCATCGGCAATTTCATCACCTCCAATGATAAGCAGTGACTGCCTGGCAGCATGAATGATCTCTGCATCTGCAGTATTCATAACTTTTAGTATCCCGGGTACCGATTCGTTGTGCCTTAAAGAACCTACAGCATGAACAGCTGCAAGCTGAACCTGTCTGTTGTCGGAATGCAATGATTCTTTAATGAACGGAATAGCATTGCGGTAGTTTTTTGCGGAAAGCAGCCATATAATTTCTGAACGGAGAGCCATGTTGCCGGTGGATTCAGCCAGTTTTAAAAGTTCACCAGCCACATTATCTGAGTAATGCTCATCCAACAGGTATAGCGCTGCCATACGAAATTCGTTGCCAGGCGATTGAAGAGCCTTCATAAGTTGAGGTAACGGTGTCTGGTCAGAAGTGTTTGCAAATATTCGTAAAGCTTTGTTACGTGTTTGCACCGGAATATTTTCGTTGAACATAATTTCTTCCAGCTCATTTACCACAGCTGTCTTATGCTCACCAACTGCCATTTTTTCCAGCAACAGTAAATAGGAAGCAGTAGCCTCTGACGCCTCATAGGCAAAACCTGCACTCATGGCTGCCTTCTCCAACAGTGGTTTCGATGGGCTATGGCCTATTTGGGCCAAAGCACGCATGGCGGCTTTTTTCTCTTCAATTTTTGAAGAACGCGCCATTCTTTTGAGGGATCTTGCCGCCGGAGCATACTGCATGGTGCCCAGTGCCTGTGCAATAATCACTTTGTTTGCTTCTCTTGCGCGCGGCAAAGCCCTCATCAATGCCTTAGCTGCACTTTCCGATGAAATGTTTATCAACACACGAGCTGCAGGATCAGCAAGACTGCTGTGCCGCAGCAACGAAGCCATTAAAGGAACAGCTTCGTCGCCGGCAATAAATTGCAACTCCTGAAGCAGAAAATCCTTTACCTCATCGTCGTTGACTGAAGCAATTGCGTTGCAAAGAGCTTGTGAGCACTCCCGCATATTTGCCGGGTTGCTGCCATCGGCAATATACTTCACCAGGCCGCTAACGGCATATCGCAGTTGTGTATCGTCTCCATAACCCGGAGCAACCAATGAGGGTGCTACTGTGGCAATAACCTGCCCACTCATCTGCGACAGCTCTCCCATAATGAGGTTAAAATCTGCGCTGTTCTGTGCCGGTAACTGCATCAGTAAATCGGCAATTTTTGTCTGGTTTGTCCGCATATCGTTTTGCGGTTGTTGTGCCCATAAGCCTGAAATAAGCAAGGAGCATATCAGAGTAAATAAGATATTTCTGGTCATTTTTATTTATTTTCAGATTGTTTTTCAGATATTCCAGGGTGCCCTTAACGGCTGATTAATCAACAGATTGGCAGCATGGTCGTCAATAAATTCACATTTCACGGGGTCGAATTTCAGCGAACGCCCAAGGCGAATAGCCACGATAGCTATATTAACAATTGTACCTGAACGGAAACCGTTTTCTTCATTCAAAGCAAATTTCTGGCGCGTTCTTACCGATTCGGAGAAGTTAGTAATCTGACGGGCAGGATTTGGCATTGCTGCCAGTTTCTTTTTTAAATCGGGGATATCGCTACGGAAACCACTGTAGAGCTTTCCTTTGGGGCCTTCAATATACGCGGCGTTCTTATCTTTGTTCTCGCCATCCAGAATAATTTTACAACCATCATCATAGGTGAGTTCAACCCGTTTCCAGACACCTGCTGCATCGGGGTGCTGCTGTTCGGTATCTACATCAACGGCTACCGGACTGGTATTGTCTTTACCAAGAAAATACTGAACAGGATCGAGGTAATGCTGTCCCATATCGCCCAGACCACCGCCATCGTAATCCCAATAACCGCGGAAGGTGCTGTGGACTCTATGGGGATGATATGGTTTAAAGGGGGCCGGACCGAGCCACATTTCATAATCAAGAGTTGGCGGTACCTGCTGAATATCTAAATCTGTTCGTCCTACCCAGAAAAATTTCCAGTCGAAGCCTGTGGCTGCATTTACTGTAACCTTTAAAGGCCAGCCAAGCAGCCCGCTATCAACCAGTTTTTTAATGGGTTCCACAGTAGTTTCCATACCGTAAAAATTATCTTTGAACCGGAACCAGGTATTAAGGCGGAACATTCGACCATGTTGAGCCATGGCTTCTTTTACACGCAGACCTTCGCCTATAGTCCGGGTCATAGGCTTTTCGCACCAGATATCCTTTCCTGCCCGCGCTGCATCAACACTCATTACACCATGCCAGTGAGGCGGAGTGGCTATATGTACAATATCAATTTCCGGATTGAGAAGCAACTCACGGTAATCGTGATACACCTGTACCGGATACCCTAATGCTTGTTTAGCCAGTTCGATATGCTTTTTATCTACATCACAAATGGCCAACACGCGCGTGTTATCATAGGGTATATGGCCTCTTCCCATAGCTCCGACACCAATAATCGCCTTGCTCAGCCTGTCGGAAGGAGCAATATGTTTAGTTCCACCCAATACCCAGGAAGGAACAATGGAAAACACAGCCGCACCAGCTGCTCCTTTTTTGATAAAATCTCTTCTGTCCATCTAAAGAAAATTATGATTAAGGAAATTAAAAAAGCTCTGTAGTCCCTTACAAACTTAAAACCCACTTAGAACATTATTCAGTACTATGTGGAATGTCAACTTTTGAATTGAATACAAAAAAACCATGATTTGGTAAAAATACAAATTAAAGTATTCAGTCTTTATAAGTTTTTTGCTAAAGTTCATTGACATAAGTGAGATCAGGAAAATAGTTAAATACCTAATCGTGTGATAAACTATTTCAGGATTATTTACTAACAGAGAAGCAACTCAAACAAAAGGTCATGCCAATCGTCCTTACAATTAAGGAATTCTATGATCAAACCTGTAGCCCAGTCCAAGTGAAAAACTGATATTGGTTTTTTTGATAAAAAGCTGGATCAGAACCCCACGCCAAGTCAAAGCCATCTTTGATCATAATTCCCATATCCTTTAATGCCAAGTAATACCCGGCTATCATTACCCAGACGTGTTAACCTGGTTTTATGTAAGTCCGGGCGCGACTTGAAGTCGCACCCGGACTGTATTAATTTATAGTCGCATTCGTACTTATACCTTCTTTTTCAATGCTTTGATTTCCCTGTTTTTTTCAATTAATTGCTTATTCAATTCAGCAGTTTTTTTACGCATTTTCAATACTTCTTTTCTGAATAATGTCTTTTCCCTTTCAAGAAGGATGTTAGTACCCAGAATTTCAAATAGTTTTATAACGAAAAATTCCTTTTTTGCCAGTTTGATAAATTCAGTTAATTCGTGATTGGTATGTTCATCTTTGCAGACTAATGCAAGACCTTCGCTAAAAGGAAACTCAAGCACCAGGTATCGTTTTTTTACTTCTTTGAGAAACTTCCAAACACCAAAATCCTTTTTTCTTACCATAATATCATGCAGTAAAATAACGCCTCCCCGCTTTACTTTGGGTAACCAGTTGGTAAAATCATTTTTAACTGCATCGTAAGTGTGGGTTCCGTCGATATGCAAAATATCAATGCTACCGTCGGAAAAATTATGCAAAGCATCGTCAAAGTGCATATGCATCAGATGAGAAAATCCGGAAAACTCCTTTTCGTTGATTTCTTTTACTCTTTTATACACATCCTTGGAATAATTTCCCACATGAATATCACCCTGCCACGTATCTGTTGCATAGCAAAGGGTTGGCAAATGCAGATCTTTTACTGCCTGGCAAAACGCAAAATATGAATTACCGCTATAGGTACCCAGCTCAACAATTACATGAGGTTTTATGGTTTGCACCAGAAAAAATGCAAAAGGGATATGGGGTATCCAGCCATGAGGATTGGCCAGGTAAACAGGTTTTTGTAATAAATAATCATATTTTGTCAATAATTCTCCAATATCCATGGCAAAATACAAAACTATCGGTTAAAAATACTATTAATAATATCATTCCAGGAAATCAAATACAAAAGTTTCTCTCAAAATTTCCTAAAGTACTTAAATTAAACGATAATAAACGCTACCTTTACAGGGTATTCTTAAAAATGAATTAAAACCAAAGAGTTTTTCTTCTATTCATTCATCAGATCATATTATTTAACATGCCTACCCAAATTTCCTTCGCTCAAGAACAAAATCCTGATTTCAAAAAGACTTTATATAACCGGGTTAATGAATATTTTTCCGAAAAGGGCATTTCTAAGCATCATAACCCAACGATGGTGTCAAAAACAGTTGTAATGTTATTGCTCTATTTCATTCCCTTTATTGCTATTTTAACCATCAATATGCCGGTATGGCTGGCATTGGTGCTTTTCTTTGTCATGGGAGTCGGGATTGCCGGCATTGGAATGTCGGTAATGCACGATGCCAATCATGCAGGATACTCTGATAACCAGACAGTAAACCGCTGGATGGGACTTACCATGAATCTCATCGGTGCTGATGCTTACAACTGGAAAATAAAGCACAATAAGTTACATCATGTATTCACCAATGTTTATGGCAAAGATGAAGATATAGACAGCCGTGTTGTACTCCGTTTTGCTTTCGCTTCGCCCCTTAAAAAATATCACAAATACCAGCATATTTATGCCTGGTTTTTTTATTCTTTAATGACCTTTGCCATGGTTTTCGGAGATATTCCCAAACGCATCAGATATCGTAAAAAAGGTATCACCAATATTTCTGTTGATGCATACCGTCGCTCCATGGCATGGCTTGTTTTCTCCAAAATATTTTACTTTGCAATGATCGTGGGCCTGCCCATTATCTTCACTTCTCTTTTGTGGTGGCAGGTGCTGCTGGGGTTCGTTATCATGCATTTTACTGCAGGTATCATTCTTAGCATTGTTTTTCAAATGGCCCATGTGGTTGAAGGTCCTGAGCAAATCCTTCCTGATGAGAACGGGAAATTGCCCGACAGCCTGCTCCTTCACCAGCTTAAAACAACCAGTGACTTTTCGCGGAAAAACAAACTCCTTTCATGGTATGTGGGCGGATTAAACTTCCAGGTAGAACATCATCTTTTTCCAAGGATTTGCCACGTGCATTATCCGGCCATTTCAAAAATTGTAGAAACCACTACCAAAGAATTCAACATACCTTACTACGTATATGACCGGTTTTCCGAAGCCTTCCGTTCTCATATAAGAACACTGAAAAAGCTGGGTAGAGAAAGGGTTTTTGCTAAGGCTCAATCCTGATTATTCATCTATCACTATTTCTCTGAAATAATTGCCGGCGTATTACCGACTGAATAAAACACTTTACAGATTACTTCAGGCATTTTACAGATTGGTTGGTTTCAAATGAAAAAATTCATTTAATCTTTTGTAACTTAGCCATGTAAATCATATAACATCAAGTGTTATGAAAAGGAAAACTATTATATTGATCCATTTCCTTTTCTGGTTCTATATGGCCAACCAATCAATATTTCCCATCTATGTAAAGACACTTGAAGAGCAGAAAATTCCAGGCAACATTTATATGAAAGAGGTATTTCTTTCGCTTTTTCTGCATGCCTTATCATTTTATGCTATTTATTTTACATTTCCGCGGATAATTGCGATCAGGAATAAATTACTGATTATTATTGCTTTGTTAATTGCAGTTGGTGTTGTTACAGCCTTGCGTTTAGGTCTTAACTTAAGTGTATCAGGATATTTCGGTTTTATGAACTACGAAACCCTGAAATTTGAATGGTTATGGGCATGGAACGAACTTCGGTTATGTATTATAATGGCTATATATGCTGTATTGATACATTTTCTTATCAGGGCCTTCGAAGCTCAAAAGCTCAGGAATGAACTTATCAACCACCGGCAGGCCGGTGAACTTGCCCTTATTAAAGCACAGGTGAACCCCCATTTCCTGTTTAACACTCTTAATAACATCTATTCACTGGTTTACAAAAAATCAAACGAAGCACCTGAGGCGGTTATGAAATTCTCATCCATTATGCGCTATGTGCTTAATGAAGCGAACAATGAGACTGTTCCCCTTGACAGAGAAATTGAATATATAAGGAGCTATATTGAATTACAGAAGTTCAGGTTTAGTCAGTCCGGTTTTATTGAAATGAAGATTACAGGAGATACCAAAAAGATCAGAATTGAACCAATGCTGTTAATCCCTTTTGTTGAGAATGCTTTCAAACACGGAAAAAAAGAACATATACCGGCAATAATTATTGATCTTAGGGTCGAGAATCGTGAGATTTGTTTTAAAGTGACAAATTATTTAAAAGACAGCCAACATGAGTTGATAAAGGAATCAGGGGTGCTGGGGCTGTCTAATATCCGCCGGAGGCTTGATCTCACATATCCCGGCAAACATGAACTCTCTGCGAAGATAGAAAACGGACAATTTAAAGTGAATCTTTTAATCAAACAATAGGATGAAAATCAACTGTATTGCTGTTGACGATGAGCCACTGGCACTGGAACTGATCAAAGAATACTGCGATAGGGTTCCATTTTTAAACCTGATCAAAACTTTCGACAATGCTATTGAGACTCTTGAATTCCTGCGTGAAAACCAGGTTGATTTGATGTTTCTTGATATTGAGATGGAAGAACTTACGGGGATTCAATTGCTTAATTCCCTGAAAACCAGACCATATGTCATTCTTACTACAGCCTATGACAGTTATGCAGCACAGGGATTTGAACTGGATGTAGTTGATTTTATGGTTAAACCTGTTTCTTTTGAGCGCTTCATAAAAGGAGCAAATAAGATATATGAACGCTTGCAAAAAGAAGCAGCAGGCAGAACAACTGAAAAATATCATGGCAGGCAAATGACAGAAACTGAACCTTCATTCTTCTTTATTAAAACCGAAACCCGCATAGAAAAGGTAAATGCATCGGAAATATTGTATGTGGAAGGAATGGGTGATTATTGGAAGATAGTAACAACCCGAAAAAATATCATGACTTTAATGAATGCAAAAGGCCTGGAAGAAATACTGCGTGAACCTAAGTTTTGCCGGGTGCACAAATCCTGGTTTGTAGCTCTCGATAAAATTGAATTCATTGAAAGAAGATCAATCAAAATTGCTGATGTGAGAATTAATGTCAGCGATTCTTATCAAAAACACTTTTTCGATCTCATTGAAAGAAACAAACAGAGCTGATCCGGTAAATTTACTCCTTTAATCTTTGAAATTCGCAAAATATCCGTCAAACGGTTTACCGATTTGTTTCCCAGGTTCATAGATTACATTTGCTTTACCCTCAACAACTTAGCTAAATTTGTTCCAATTAATTTAATCAAACTTATTTAATCAAGGAGGATTTAGCCATGAAAAAAATTATTGTTCTTTTAGCAATTGCTTTCTTTGCGATTTCAGGTATAGTTGCAAATGAAAGTGACTATGTCGTTTTTGACGGCAAGGTTTATTTCTGTGATCACGCAAAAGTGACTTTCAAAAAGATTAAACTTTATAATGAAGAAGGTCTTGATCAAGTTATTCCGCTTAGAAATGTTGACAGATATTGCATTGAAGGAAGAGTATTTCAACGTCTGCCCCTGGTATGTAAAGACGGAGATGTAAAATGTACTGCATTACTTGAACTTATTTCCTACCGCAATGGGCTGGGCCTTTACAAGTATGGTTCAATGAATGATCAACTGGGAACCTGCTTTGAAGATAGTTCAGGATGGCATGGAATATATTTTATTTTTACGAAGAACAATGAATATTATTTAACTGTAGGTGAAAAGGATATTCAAAGTGTTATGCCATTCTTCGGTATAAATGTAGCTATGGGTATTGCAGCATTGTAATTCCTTTTATTGTACAAAACCGGACAGTGTATGACCTATATCGTACACTAAAACACTAATAATTTCCACCATTTATTTTTCTGGTCTTTGTAATCATATGATATTGTTATTGTTACGAGTTTTGGCACACCATGTGATTATTTCTTTGCAGAACAATACAAAGAAATAATAAAAATAAACACATAAAAACACAAAGTCATGAAAACTTTTAATCAAATAACCCTGACCGCAACCCTGATCATAATGAGCATTAATTTAAGTTTTGCCGGATCAGAAAAAACATTTGAAATGCGTTTGAGTAACGGTAAAGTAATTCAAGTACTTTCAAAAGTTGAAGAAGCAATCGAAGAAACCATCCCAGGATATGATGAATTTGTATACAACTACAGACAAAGCAAATTTGAAATAACCCATATGCCGGAATATATTGAACAACCTGTAGAAGAAGATCTGCCCAGGTACGCTGAAGAAAAGAATTATGCAAAAGATGATTACCTGGGAGTATTGCTCAGCAGCATAAGCAAGCCTGAAGAAGAAGTAGAAGACAACTTCAGTTTCGATACCAAAGAAGTTTTTGCACAAATCCAGAAGGAAAACAGAACAGAATTAACCAATGG
>CAYXIT010000057.1:0-10109 GCA_964465275.1 uncultured Bacteroidales bacterium
CCCATTTTCTTATAAGCAATTTTAGGATGTTTTAATAAAAATTTCCAAAAATATCTTCTGAGAAATCCTGGAAGTAAATAGTAAATCCTCTCAAATTTTTTGGTTTTTTTCTGAAGCACAATGTCCTTTTCTGTAAATCCCTTATTTTTTGCTTCAGTAATTTGCATTGTTATAGATTCAATACTTGCTTCATTTGCACTTTCTATAATCATTGGAACAGGCACTTTTGTGCCTTTATTTTCTTTTTCTACGACAATAGATACATTTATATCATCGAAAATTATCAGTTTATTTTTCCCAATCAAGTATGAGCCTGATGTTTCATATTTCTTTATAGTAGAACTAAGCACACTTATCAGCCAGGCATTAAATGAAATCTTGTTAGAATGTGTTTTATTGTATTCTCTGATTTTCTTTCTGCTCAATGTCACATCAAATTCTACCAGGCCAGTAACATGATGTTTCTGTTTTCCAATCTCGCAAACATCAATGGTTGCTATTCTTGAATCCGGGAATCTATGTATTTTATAATTTGTCATTTTCGTAGGTACTTTCTGGTATGACACAATGTTACTGCAATACCCGCATGTTGAGGTTTACGGGCTGCTAAACCATCCCCCGATTCAGAAGATAGCACGAATCAGAAATCCCGAAACCTGCACTGCACCCATCTCGCGCAGCCTGTCCCGTCTATGCGGGATGCGGGATCAGGTATAGCATGTTGTAGCGCGTACTTCTTTAAACTTCAATCAGTATTTTCACTTTACACCCAGGGCCTTTCTCCACTATGTCATATATCGTTCTCAGTGTCATGTTGCTTCCGTAGCTTTTATTGCTTTTTAAATACCCTTCCGTAATTCGATTTCAAAATTTGTCCGCTTTCATCTAAGGTCAGTATATATTCGTAGTCAAAACCTAATACTAACCAGGTGCCATTTTCTAAAAGGGATAATTCATTCTTATTTCCCTGACTTTCAAAATATGCTTTACCATTTTCGAAATATATTTTTGCTTCGGTGTTTTCAACTGTTAAATACGTTCCTATCAGTTTTTTGAAAGACGCTTTGGTCGTTTCTACCTGCCTTAGTCCATTTGAGGTAATATGACTGCGGTTAATTTGGGTTTCTATTCCAATACCGTTAATAAGCTCGTAAGCCAAATTCCATGGGTTTACCATATCATTACCATTATAGCCTAAATTAGAAAGCATGATAACAGTTGTGTTCTTTTGTGGAATACTGACCCAAATAGTTCCTGTTACTCCTATGTGACTAACAAATCTTAAACCATTGATATCATTAATCTCCCAACCGCATCCATAAGGTATTTCGGAGTTGTCATTCAGCCTTCCCTTAGTGAACAGAAATGCCTGGTTCGACTCATTAAGAAAGTCTGTTACCGAAACAACATTATGCCATTTCATTAAATCTATGACGTTTGAAAACACACCGAAATATGAAGGTATCTCATAATCCCATGTTCTCATGATATTTACCCACTTACCATTTTTAAGGGAGTAACCTCTGGCTTGATTTTTTATTACTTTTTCCTGGTCAACGAGATAAGTGTTTGTCATATCATACTGGTCAAAAATATCTGTCAGATATTTTTTGTAACTACCTGTAATATTGTCGATCACAATCCCCAGCAGTAAATACCCAACATCACTATAGTTATAGGCAGAGCCTGGTTTGTAGTCAAGTGAATCAGTAATAATGGATTTTATAGCTATTTCTTTATTAACAGTATTCGTTTGCATCATCAGATCCAATTCTTCAGCAGTCATCTCAGAGTAGCCTGTAAATGATTTTTGTGTAAAACTATCGTGTGGAAACATTCCGGGTAATCCTGATGTATGCCATAATAACTGCTTTATGGTTATCGCTTTCCAATGCTCCGGACATTCAGGGAAATACTGATGTAAATAATCATTTACATGTAATTTGCCATCTTGTTGAAGTTTAAGAATGGCAGTGGCAGTAAATTGTTTCGTTAAAGATGCAAGTTCGAAAGTAGTATTGACGTCAACTTTTGCATCATGTTGAATACTTGATAGTCCGTAAGCTTTTAAAGTCTTAATACTATCATTCTGAATAATAGCTAAAGAAAGTCCTGGTATTTTATTGGTTGACATATAAGAATCAACTATCTGGTCAATGGATTCCTGAGCTTTCAAACCGGATATTGAAAGTACTATTTTCAGTATTAATATATATTTCAAATGTCTCTTCATTTAATGGCAGATTATTTTCTTAAATCACATAGTAAATTGTATGAGTAGTGGCAGATTGTGTAGTAGTTTCCTGTCAAACCACTATTTAGTTTTAGCGGGCTGTAAAATTTGATATTTAGCACTTTACCTGCCATTACCTATACAAAATGTTGTGTGTTGTTTTTCATTCTTTCGTAACTATTTCTCTTAGTATTTTATTAAATCTATCCGGTTCGTCAAAAATCGGGCAATGCGCAGAGTTTTCAAAAGTAAAAAATTGTTTTTCGGGGGCTTTCAATTGATCATAAAACTCTTTTGCTACGATATAAGATGTTTGATAATCATATACGCCCTGGAAGAAATGAACAGGGATCTGAATACTGTCGATGGTTTCAAAAAGGTTGTCGGTGATTACATCATCCCATAAATGCCTTAAAGAGAATAATGAACCTATTCCATAATTCATTTTGTCACGTAATGTATATTCTTTGGCATTAATTACTGGCAATAGTTTATCCAGAGTACCGTTGTATTCACGAAAAAGCCCTCCGCCAAATTTATCAACATAACTTCTCTCTGCCATTAAAAACTTTATCCATTCTTTATTACCTGCATTAATTTCAGGAAAATCAAGCGCCCCCAATTTTTTTATGGCCTTCTTATCTTCTTTTTTCTCTGCCTGATTTTTTGCCCATTCATAAGATATTCTTTCGCTTCTGTATTGGTCTGCAACTTGCCCGATCCCAAAATAACAATGGTATAATTCAGGGTGTTTTTCTATGGTTTTTATTCCGAGATAAGAACCCCAGGAATGTCCCATAATGTAAATTTTACTCTTATTGAAGCGTTTTATGAGATATTCGCTTAATTCCTTTGTATCCGAGATAAATTGTTCAATAGTCATACTTTCTATGGGAATATTTTTATTGTATGATTTTCCTGAACCTCTTTGCTCCCAATGCACTACCACAAAATCGTGTTCTAAATCCGGATTGAACTTTTTAACGAAGCCCAATTCGGGACTTCCCGGACCTCCGTGCAGGAAAAGTAATACAGGTTTGGTTGAATCAATACCCCCTATTATCAGGTATTGCTCTATTCCTCCAAGTTCAATTCTTTCTGTTGCAGAAAGGCTTTTGCTTATTGTCTCTCCATTCTCATCAACGAATGGTTCAGTTTTTCCCGGACTTTTAAAATGTAAAATAAGCAACCCTGCTAAAATAAGGGTAATTAATCCTCCAACGAAAATTAATAAATACTTTCCTGCTTTTCTTATACCTTTCTTTATATTCATATATGTCCTTTTTAAATAACCCACAACTCGTTTACATACACAAATGTATACCACTTTCCCAGATATTAACATATTGTCCGGCATTTATTTTCTTCGAGTGTATTTTGCATGCCGGAAAACTGAAGATGATAAGATTAATTGGCTTTCCATTTTACCTGACACCAGTATAAAAAAGATCAACCAAATACAATTGGAGTATCCATTCATTGGAGATGCATTCGAGATTTTGGGGTACAGGAATGGTTGCCCATTGTGTGGGTATTATCCACGTATTGGAAAATCGCCTGATCCAGTTAATTAATAAGCTGTTCGATTTTCAAAGGATTCGGATTTTCAACAAGTTGTCCTTCTTCTGAAAAAAGAGGAATAAGTAAATTGTTGTTTCCCAAAGCTTCTAAAACCAAATAGTCGGGTGAAATAGTAAATTGACTGGCTATTCTCTTCGTTTTCCAGGGTATTTGTTCATAAACCAAATAAACTAATTCGGTACAAAAAATCATATCCGGCGATTCGATATTAAAATTAAAATCGTAGTTTTTACCAATCTGGGCATTCAGGACTTGCAGCATTCTTAAATTCTGTTCATGCGAAATAGTATTGGGACGGATTATAATAAAAATATTCCCTTCTGCAAAATTGTAAGAATGACTAAAAATGACTCCCTTTTGTGTGGATTCGGCAAAAACATTGTCACCGAGATATATTCCAACATGTCCGAAATAACCCGGTATAAACTTATCAGTTAGTCTGTTTGGCGATTTCATGCATACAATATCCCATTTTTTCAAATGTGGGATTACGTTGTTAAAATTCTTTTCCGGACTGGGGTTTGCGTAAGACCAATTTAGCAGATTACCAAGTAATTCGCTGCCCATTTTAAAATTTTTGTAATAGAATTCATACAGTTTGTCATTCCAGTATTGGTATATAAAATTTAATTTGGTTTTACCGGATGAAGAAAGGCTACTGTTAATTAGTTCATTCCATTGTTTGCGGGTATTTCTTCTCCAGAGAAATTGTTGGGAATGCAAGTGCGTATTCTCTTCTACAGAAAAACCCTGGTCTCCTCTGTTGATAACTCTTCTTAACCATTTGTCTTTCTGAAAATTTGCATTGTAAAAATCTGCAGCCATAATCAAATTCTGCCTTGCTAACCACTTTACAGAATCGTTGGTGGCACGTAGGGAGATATACTGAAAGCAATTATCAATTTTATATTGACTATTCAGATTTTGAAATAAATCGATAATATCTTCAGCACGGGCCGGGCAAGATTTTTTACGATTTACTTTTATCGCATGTAAAATAGCTTTGGATTCATTATTTAACTCTTCTTTTATTTTAACCAATGAGTCAATGTCCATTTGCCACGGTTCCTGCCGGATATTATAAAACTCAGAAGACTGAAAAAACCCGTTTCTGTATGATGAACAGGAAAAAGCTAAAAAAGCTCCCGTGAAAACAAAAATAAGAAATACTATTTTGTGTGCTTTTTCTTTCATATTAAAAATATAGGGGTCTGAATTTAACTCCTTCGATACGATTATATTCCAGGGTAGGAAAGGGTATTTTTATAACATTAAGGGCACGGAATAAATTACGAAGCCATTTTTTTTCTGTTGGGATTTTAGCAAAATTAATATCCAGGGAAAACAGAAATTGACGGTATCTATCCAGATGAGGGAAAGGCTGCCCCATGTAAAACGAAGGATTTTCAAGTTTTCCAATCATTCCGTTGGCGCTGTATCCAATAGCCAGGTTAAGCCATTCGGGGATATGTTCAATACCGGTAATTTTTTTCATGTTCCCTGAAAACCAATAAGTATGCGCATTGTAATCTAAAAAGAAACTATTTAAATAATTTGTTCCAAGTTCGGAATGATATGATGGATAAATACTTGGTGAATAAGAAAATTTCATCAATACAATTTGTTCATCCCAAATGGCTTGCTGGGTAAGAAACAATAATGAACCAGCAGTATTTGCGGCCATATCGGGCCAGGAAAAACCCCAGCCTTCATACATACCATCTAAAATCTCTATAGGTGTTTGTAAAACTATTCCAAGTGTTCCCCCAAAAGCCAGAGCATTTATCTTATTCACGCCGGCCCGGCGCAGTGCATGGTACCCAAATAAACTTTCATAATACGCAGAAAAAGCATGACCCGCTTTATCCATTTGTAAATGCCCTTTTGAATCGTTGTAAAAATGAAATGAAGTGCGCTCATGATCTTTATACCATATGTAATTCAGGTAAGAAGTTCCTGCAATGTAAGCAGCAGCCTCTATTCCAATTACAGTTCTTAACATTTTTTTGTCAACACTGTCAGGATAGGACATTTTTGATGTAGGCTGAGAGAAGCTTGCTGTTACGAATACGACAATACTTAATATGAACAAGAGTATTTTTATCTGCATGCAATTTGATTAATTCGGTCAGAAGTCTGTCCCGCTCATGCGAGGAGAACCCGTCAACAATAATCTGACTGCATGTCTTAACATGCTGCGAAGTATATTCATCCGTGTGTGTGTCAAAATTTTTGTCATGTCTGGGTTCATCTGCACAAAATTGATTTCTAATGGTCGGTTAGCTTAACCCACAGGGGCGGGAGAACACTTATGAACGAAAATTTATTCAATGCTGCTTATGTAAGCAATGCATGAATGTTAATTGATTAATAAATTACCCATGGCCACGAATATAGTTAATTTTTTTAACAATCAAAGCCCTTTCCTTGCATTCTGGAGTTTCATCAGAAAATAATTCAGTTATGTCATTGGTTAAATGTAACTTGCATAAACAACCTTATTACTCACAGTCGTTTAATTTTGGTGTTCGTTAGCTCACTTCGTTCGGTTTTGCGGTGGCATTTTACATATTTTCTTCATTGTTTTTATGCAGCAAAAATTACATTGTTGTTGTATCGTGGTCTTTTCTCAACTTGCTCATAACTCGTGTATACCCGCATATACATACCACTATCCTTAATACATCCCAAAAAGTTATCAATGAAATCTGCATACTTTTAAAAATTTTAGTCTAAGAATCGAACTTTCAAAGGTTAAGGTTATGGTTGAGATTTAGATTAAGTTTTTTTCAATGTACTTTTTTTTGCGGCGCAGGCAGTCCCCTACCTAAAAACTCGTGTAATTTGACACAAAAGTTCAATTAAAAGTTAGTTCCAGACGTAAAATCCGGGGAAGTCATATGCAGGGTTTGCACCTTATCAATACTAAAACGGATTTACTTATTCTTCCATTTTCTTTGGGTTGGGTGTAAACCTATATCATGACAGAACTCACATGGTGAATTCATTATAGCACGTATGTCAATGACCTGACGCATTGGCGCTTATTTGATTAGTTTTTTTTTGAATATATTGCATACAATAGTTTTTTTTATACATTTGACACTTGTAATAAACACACGTACAAAATGCCTGCTTAAAATTACCCGGCAAAAACAAAAGGGCTATCCAACTATCACTCACCAAAAAAAAACCACGTGGAAACAGAAGACTACAGAATCAGTTTTTTCAGGCCGACCACACAACGTGCGCTGATAAACAGAAACCTGACAATCAAACTATTTATCGTTTGGGCCGTTGCAATATTCGGCTTTCAGGTATTGCTTAAGATCTTTGAGAAACCAGTGCCGGAGGAGGCCCTGGTTCGTTTTACACCTGCCTGGAACAATGTACTTTCGGGCCAGGCCAGTGAGAAAGATTACCAGGTAGCTGGTCAATCTATGGTACAGGTTATGGGCAAGTTAACCCTAAGCCGCGCTGAGTTCACAACTATTCAGGATGGCGTTGGCTGGATGCTTTCAAATGTATATCCTGGCGACGAACTACCCGGTCTTCAGCAGGATGTACAAAAAGTCAATTCTCTTCGTGAGCAGATCACCTCTCTGCAGGACAGCGAATACCTGGCCGCCAAGGAGGTAGTCATAGCCAAAGCGGCGCCGGCACTGGGCATTGACGAGAGCTCCCTGCTTGCACAGCTACTCCCGTTGGGTCTTACCGACAATATGGCCGGCATTACGGAGGAAAACAAGCAGAAAATACCGGAGATCATGTATTTATACATGACACATAACCGGTCATTCCTTACCGATACAATATTTCTGGGCTTCCCTTTTCATTACTTTTACACGGCGGTATTGCTGCTGGTCCTGTTCATTGCCCTTTGCTGGTATTATTGCTACAGAATCGACAAGGTGCATGCAAGACTCAATTTTGTGGAAAAAACTGATTAACGCCAACTATTCAAACCAAAAAACTATTATGAAAAAACTATTCATATTTCTTATTGGCTTTTTACCACTTACCGTATCAGCGGCAAGCGATGTTACCCAACTGGAGGGCAGTTTCAAGGTTGGCCCCGCTATAATTTTAATCTTCATCCTTATTCTATTTGTGCTTGTGGGGATAGTTTTCAGGGCCAAAGACACAACCGATTATTATGCCGCCGGCCGGAGTGTTTCACGTGTCGGTTCAGGCATGGCCATTGCATCGAACTGGATGAGCGCTGCCTCCTTTCTCGGGATGGCCGCCCTGATGTACGGCTCGGGTTATCACGGTCTTTCCTATGTTGTTGGCTGGACAGGCGGGTATGTGCTGCTGCTCATCCTGATGGCCGGACAGATACGCAGGTACGGTAAATACACGGCCGCCGACTTCATTGGCGACAGGTATTATTCCCAGTCGCTGCGCACCGTAGGTGCAATAATTGCCATTATCATTTCCATTGCTTATGCTGTGGGACAGTTTGGTGGGATAGGATTGATGTTCAAGTGGGTCATGGGTATGAACTATACCTTGTCAGTCATCATTGGCGGTTCTGTGGTTCTTGCCTACACCCTGATCTCAGGAATGCTGGGGGTCACCAAAAACATGCAGATACAATATGTGATCATCATCAGCTCTTTTATGATCCCGCTCTTTATCCTGACCGCCAAATTTGATTATTTCTGGCTGCTCCCGCAGATTGGATATGGTGCTGCTGTTCAGGATGTGGTTGATGGGATTATGATTTCACAGAAGTCGGGGCTGTTCAATTCACTGGGGCATCATTTTGCCATTGTGCCCAGTCCGGAATATGCGATGCCATGGGCGCTATCCAGCGGGCAAACCATGTTTCACTGGGTGGCCATTGCCTTCTCGCTCATGATCGGAACAGCCGGATTGCCCCATGTTATCCAGCGTTTTTATGTGGTTCCGAAAGCCAGTGATGCCAGGTGGTCGGTTGTGTGGGGTCTGTTCTTTATTTGTCTGCTCTACTGGAGCGCACCGGTTTATTCTGTTTTTGGTATGATACTTTCTGCCAATCCTGAGGTAGGCCAGCTGGCGAAAGATGCCATCGTGGTTTACACTGCGCAGCTTGGAGATGTGAATCCTTTGATTGTCGGGTTGCTGGCGGCAGGAGGTATCTCTGCGGCCTTTTCCACTACTTCAGGGTTGCTGGTAGCCGGGTCTTCGGCTTTTGCGCACGACCTTTATGTGAAGGTGATTAACCCGGAAGCAAAACCAAAAACGCAAATAAGAATAGCCAGGCTGAGCACCATCCTGATGGCTGTTATTATTGCAGCGATTGCCATGCTCGACCTGGCCCTGATCGCCCAACTGGTTGCCATTGCATTCTCCATGGCCGGCTGTACCATTTTCCCGCTTTTTCTGCTGGGAATCTGGTGGAGTGGTTCCAATCGCGCAGGCGCCAAAGCCGGTCTGATCGTCGGCAGCATCGTGACCATTATTTCTTTAACATATTTGATAGGTGAAAGGTATGAATGGGTGTTGCCTTACAGCGATTTTATCAGCTTCTATCTTGGTGCCTGGTACTTCGCATGGATCGGTGCACCACTGGCCATCCTTACCAATATTATCGTATCCAAACTAACCGCGGAAACTCCTGTGGAAATCAGGAAATTCCTCATTGAAAAAGTACACTCATAGCATTGAGCATCATACCGGCAAATAAAGGAACAAGGGTAATCATTCTGGTAATGGTTGTCCTTGCTCTTGTCGGCATCGCAATTGCATGGATATACTACTCCGGCATCAACAGGTCGGCCGACCCCCGTGTCAGGGATGCCAGAACCATGTACGGCAGGTTTAACGTGTATGCAGCCAGCAATGAACAGGAAAAGATCCTTTCGCTGCTCGACAGTATTTACCAGGTTTTCAAGTCTGTCGATCATTACAGTAACTCATATGAGATCGGAGTGGTGCTTAACAACCGCGCTACCATTTATCTCACCAGGGCCATATCCGACACGCTGGTTGATGAAGTAAAAATGCAATATTTAGCAATGGCCGAACGTGAGCTTAACCAGGCAATTGAATATTACCAGGGGTGGATCAATACATTTGAAACGCTTGATGAGTCAGGTATACATGATATGGTCTATAGCGACTTCATGGCCGACCCGGTCATAGCCAATGACAAACGAGCCGGGCTGTATATACGGCAAAGGGTGAAAGACATCATGACGGCGCGTGCAGAGCTGCCCAGAAGGTTATCGGTGAGCTATACCAACATGGGAATTATCAGGCGCCATGAAAACCGTCCGGGCCGTCGGCACGGACTGCGGGAGTATAGGTA
>CAYXIT010000057.1:10124-12654 GCA_964465275.1 uncultured Bacteroidales bacterium
CTGAGGAGGCTGTTGAATATTATGTCAAGGCACTGGAACTTTGGGATGAAAACCTGGCAGCCAAAAACAACCTGAACATCATATTTGGAAGGCCTGTGGAGAAGCGTGGATTTTTGCAGAGGCTGTTTCCGCCGCAAAGAAACCCTTAGAAGCATTGAAAACCATCAAATGCCATTATAAAACCATCAAACACATGGAGGTGATTATGAAAAAAGGTCTATTTCTGTATTTTATTACAATGCCATTACTGATCTGTGCACAAAACACCGAACAGGGCGGATTTACAGTCATATTCGGAGGTTTTATCAAAAACGACTTTTTCTACGATACGCGTCAGGTGGTGGCTGCCAGGGAAGGTCATTTTCTGTTGTGGCCGGCTAAACCGTCATTTGACCAGGAGGATAATGATATTAATGATGTTCCGTCGCTCAACTTCTTGTCGATACAGACCCGTTTAAATGCTGCTTTTACTGCGCCTGAGGTCAAAGGTTTCAAGATCACAGGAATGGTAGAGGGCGCTTTCTTCGGGCATACCAACCCTGACATCAACGGTTTCAGGCTACGACATGCTTTTGTGAGACTGCAGCGCAATTCTTCTGAGTTTTTATTCGGGCAGTACTGGAATCCGTTGTTTATTACCTCTACATTTCCCGGTGTGGTATCATTCAATACCGGTGTTCCGTTTCAGCCGTTTTCCAGGAATCCGCAGATACGCTATACTTTTAGTGCCAATGGCATCAGCCTGGTGGCGGCTGCCCTGTCGCAGCGCGATTTTGCCAATGTCGGCCCGGCCGGTGCAAGCTCTGTCTACCTGAGAAATGCAGCCATCCCTGATCTCCACCTGCAAGTGCATTATAAACTGTCTAAACCTGATAATCCAGTCTCATTGACAACAGGTGCGGCAATTGCATGGAAGAAAATAGTACCCGAACTTGTTACACCCCAGGGATACCAGACAAATGCAAGCGTTTCAGGCACGAGCTACAGCGGATATGTCAGGCTTGATCTGCCTTCATTGATTGTGAAAACGCAGTATATATTGGGTCAGAATACCAATGATCTCCTGATGATCGGGGGATATGGCGTGATACGGGAAACAGACCAGGTAAGAGGCATCCTGGAATATGCACCCCTGCAAACGCAACAGATATGGTTGGAGGCACAGACTACCGGCAAAGTTTTTCAGTCCGGAATTTTTGTTGCCGTTTCTGAGAACCTTGGAGCAACCACCGATCTTCTTCCTGGTACCACAGTTACGGGTTTGGGAACAGACATCAAATCCCTTTTCAGGGTGTCGCCCCGTGTTTTGTATAACCTCGGCAAGGCCCGTTTCGCACTGGAATGTGAATATACCAGGGCTGCCTTCGGCACGGTCAACATCGATCAAAACAGCAGGGGAATACCGGTTGATGTCAATGATGTAGCCAACCTGCGGCTGTTATTTGCAGTATATTATTTTATCTGATATGATCCTGGGATTTATTTCTGATATACATGAAGACATTGTTTCCCTCAGGAAAGCTCTCGACCTGCTCGAAAAGGAAAAATGTGACCAGGTAATCTGCACAGGCGATATCATTGGTTTCAGCCCGCTGTATTATCCCTATGCAGATACCCGCGATGCCAATGCCTGTATTGATCTGGTCAGACAAAGCTGCAAGCATGTGGTGGCCGGCAACCATGACCTTTTCTCTGCCGGACTGGTACCAAGAAACCATGCCGGCATAGCTTATCCGGAAGATTGGTTTTCACTTGACCTGGCCGAGAAGGTAAAGTTGATGAAAGGACGAATATGGCTGTATGAGAGCGAATTACTTCCGGAACTGAACGATAAAAATATAGATTATTTGCAGTCTTTGCCTGAATGGGCGGTGATTGAAGCCAAAGACCTGCATATACTTGTTTCTCATTTTATGTTTCCAGATACAACCGGTTCTCTGAGAAAGAGAATTGACGATATTTGCGATTACAGGGAACATTTCGGGCAAATGCGCAAAAATAATTGTATCTTGTCATTCGCTGGCCATATGCACAAAGAGGGTTTCGAGGTGGTAAACGGCTTTGGATATCGGGAGCATGGTTTCCGGAAGAAAAAGATCCGTCAAACTGAAACTTTCATTGGCTTGCCTGCAATTGCCAGTGGGAGAAATAAAAGCGGTGCTGCTGTGTTTAACACCGTAAATTTTGAATTCAAGGCATTCAGGGTTTAATTGCTCATACATCTCATGAAAAGCTTTTTTATAATCAGGATCATCATACCAGCCATACTGGTAATCCTTCTGTATGTTGTCTCCTTCTCGCTGATTTTTCTGCCTATGGTAGAGAGAGGTTTTATGGATCGGAAAAAGGAGATGATCATGGAATTGACGAATTCGACCTGGAGTGTAATAGATGAATTTCACCGGGAAGCTATGCGGGGAGTGATGGATGAAGAGCTTGCGAAACAGATGGCCATCAACAAGGTGGAAGCCATTCGATACGGGGAAGAAGCCAAAGATTATTTCTGGATCACTGATATGACTCCGGTGAT
>CAYXIT010000057.1:12787-14924 GCA_964465275.1 uncultured Bacteroidales bacterium
ACGTAAGAGGGTTTGAACCATGGGGTTGGATTATCGGTACAGGTATTTACCTTGAAGATGTAAAGGAAGAGATCAAGGTGATCAGGAGCAGGCTCATCCGCATTACCGTTTTATTTTTACTATTGGTCAGTTTTATTGTTTTATACATCATGCGGCAGAGCCTGAGGATTGAAAACAGGCGTCTTGATGTTGAAGAGAAGCTGAAACAATCGCGCATGAAATACAAAAAACTGGTGGATGCTTCAACAGAAAGCACTATGATGTGGCTCAACGGGAAGCTGACCTATTATAACCAGCCCATTCATGATCTGACAGGCTATTCAAGGATGGAAATGATGGATATGTCTCTTGATAAGCTATTTGAGATTCCCGGCGATTCATTGGATAGCATCATTACTGACCTGGAACAGACCCGCAATCTTGAAGCCCTGCTAATAACAAAATCGGGACATAAGATAGACATAGTTCTTACCGTTTCAGCTATTGCTATAGACAACCAAAACGGTTTTATTTTCATCATCAAGGAAGTAAGCCGACATCTGATCAGGGACAAATCGGCCGAGATGCTGCAGGAAGACTTACGGACTTCGCTGCTGATGATGAACACATCTCTCAAATCCTATGTCCGGCATGCGGCCCATGTTGACATGGACCAGACCTTACAGTCTGTGGCCAGGCTGATGGTGGCCAAGCAAACCGATCTGTTATTTGTCACAAGGGGCAGAAATGATGTAGTAGGTGTATTGCACAAAGATCAGTTTGCTTTGCAGGCAATTGCTGGTCAAGCAGATCCTGATGCCAGGGTGTATCAGTTTATGAAATCGCCGGTCACTTTTCTGGATGAAAGCCGTTTGCTGTTTGAAGCCTTGTTTCTTATGGAGCAACAGGGTACCGGATACCTGGCCGTAAGAGACAGCAAGATGCAGCTCAGCGGCTATGTGGAAAAAAATGACCTTCTTGTGGCCCAGCAAAATGCTTCGTTGCTGCTGGTGAGAAAAATTGAAAAAGCGCAAATACTTTCTCAGCTGCAATCGCTATACGATAAATTGCCTGGCATATTATTCATTTTGCTCAGTACAGACTCCAATTGCCGGAATATAGCTCAGATTTCGACAGCAATCTCTGATGCTATAGGGAAACGGGTGGTGGAACTTTGTATCGAAATGCTCGGTGAACCGCCAGGTCCCTTCTCCTTTATAGCTCTTGGCAGTGATGGCAGGGAAGAGCAAACACTAAAAACCGATCAGGATAATGCCATCATATACAGCGACGATATTCCGGATGAAGGACGGGAATATTTCCTGGAGCTGGCCACAATGATTAACACCTGGCTGCATGATATTGGCTATGAATTCTGCAAGGGAAAGATCATGGCCCGAAATCCTGACTGGTGTCAGCCACTGTCGAAATGGAAGGAATACTTCAGCCAATGGGTTAGCAACAGCGATCCTGAAAGCATTCTTGACACTTCCATATTTTTTGATCTTCGACATGTATATGGTGATCCTGACATGGTGAATGAATTGAGAAATGACATCTTTCGCCATATTGATGCAAACAATGTATTTTTCTCAAACCTGGCCCTTTCGGTGCACCGCACCAGGGCGGTTTCATTCTCTGAAAAGCAAGAAAGTATTGATCTCAAATTAGCGATGATGCCCGTGGTTGGGTTTGCACGGCTGTATTCATTAAAAAACAAAATCAATGAAACCAATACGGTTTACCGACTAAAGGGCATCATGAACACCGGCAAAATCAACAAGGATTTTATCCGGGAAGTGATTAAAGCATATGAATTCCTGATGTTTCTGCGATACCGCCATCAAACCACAAAAATTATAACGAATAGCAATCCCGACAACAGGATCAAAATGGACAGCCTCACAAACATTGAGAAGGCTGCACTGAAGACCGCCCTGACAGACATATCGGAGCTGTTTACCCAGTTGGGGCTTGATTATGAAAGAAACGTTTAGGGATTTCAGACAGTCTGGCTGGTCTATACCCACAAATTTTTATCACTTTTCTAACTTCGAGCAATATATCTCATTTTTTCTTACCTCTACAATATCGATAAGAAAAACAATTCGGGAGCCGATGATCCGTTCAGCCACAAGACCTTCTGGAAGCCTTTAGA
>CAYXIT010000057.1:14934-15348 GCA_964465275.1 uncultured Bacteroidales bacterium
GGATGAAAGTTTCCACCGGCTGCTCCCCCATCCCAAAAAATCACGTAATTTCGCACAAAATTTAACCCATGAATTATTTCCAGGCGGAAAATCTGAGTAAGTCGTATGCCGAAAAGCTGCTTTTCGAAAATATCAGCTTCGGCATTGAGCAGGGCCAGAAGGTGGCGCTCATTGCCCGAAACGGGGCGGGAAAAACCACCCTGCTCAATATTATGATGAATCTGGATATTCCAGATTCCGGGCAATGTACCTTCCGCAATGATATTACGATAGCATACCTGAGGCAGAATCCTGAATTTACACCGGGACACAGCGTTATTGAAACCCTGCTGCATGGCAATAACATCCTCACCCAAACCCTGAGGCAATACGAAGAGGAAGTACAGTTGCACGATAAAAACCCGGACAAGGCCG
>CAYXIT010000057.1:15387-17415 GCA_964465275.1 uncultured Bacteroidales bacterium
AAGTTGAAGATCGAAGATCTGAACCAGCCGGTGGAGACACTCTCTGGCGGGCAGACCAAACGGGTGGCACTGGCCCGCATTTTAATTGATGAAGCAGATTTTATTATCCTGGATGAGCCCACCAACCACCTTGACCTGGAAATGATCGAGTGGCTGGAAGATTACCTGGCCCGACAGAAGCTTACCCTGCTCATGGTTACCCACGACCGGTATTTCCTGGATACCGTGTGTAACGAGATCCTGGAGCTGGAACAGGGAAACATATATCGCTACAAGGGCAACTATGCATATTTCCTGGAGAAAAAGCAGGAACGGGAAAGTGCCATGCTGGCCGAAACGGAAAAGGCCCGTAACCTGCTGCGCAAGGAAACCGAATGGATGCGCCGCCAGCCCAAAGCACGCACCACCAAATCGAAAGCGCGCATTGAGTCTTACCACCAGTTGAAGGAAACAGCCACACTCAAAACGGTGGATCAACCCAATGAAATACTGATGCAGTCGGCCCGGATGGGCAAAAAGATCCTGGAACTGCGCAACATCCGCAAAAGCTTTGATGATAAAATTGTGATTGAAGATTTTTCCTACATCTTCAAAAAGAAGGAAAAAGTGGGTATTGTGGGCAGGAACGGAACGGGAAAGTCTACCCTGCTGAACATCATCACCCGCAACCTGGCACCCGACCACGGCACCGTTACCACGGGCGAAACCATACAGTTCGGGTATTACCACCAGGATGGAATGAAGATCGGGGAAAACAAAAAGGTGATTGATGTGATCAAGGAAATTGCAGAAAGCATCAGGGTGGGAAAAGACACCTGGTTTTCGACAGCCCAGTTCCTGCATTACTTTAACTTTCCGTACCATGCACAAAACGACTTTGTGCGAAAACTCAGCGGTGGGGAGAAACGCAGGCTTTACCTGTGCACTGTTCTGATGAAGAACCCCAACTTCCTGATCCTCGACGAGCCCACCAACGACCTGGATATTGTCACGCTGAATGTGCTGGAAGATTTTCTGGCCGACTTTGGCGGCTGCCTGATCGTGGTTACCCACGACCGCTATTTCCTGGATAACCTGGTAGATCATATCTTTGTTTTTGAAGGCAATGGTAAGATTAAGGATTTCCCAGGCAACTATACCGACTACCAGCTGAAAAAATCGCAGCAGAAAAAGCAGGAGAAGAAAGAAGAAAAACCTGCACAGATCAAACCCGAAGCAGGCAATAAACCTGCCGAAAAGAAAAAGCTTTCCTACAAAGAACAAAAGGAGTTTGAAGCCCTGGAAGCAGAGATCCCTATTCTGGAAAAGCAAAAAGCCGAGGTACTTGAGCAGATGAATTCAGGCTCACTATCACCTGAAGAGCTGCAGGAAGTATCTGAGCTCTATGCACGGCTGGAGAAAGAACTGGAGGAAAAGGAGTTCCGGTGGCTGGAGCTGTCGGAATGGGTGTAAATTCAGGGAATGTCACTTCGACAAGCTCAGTGACCAGTAAGGCCGGTCGTTGAGCCTGTCGAAACGACCTTGTAATAAGCCGTCACTTCTAAAGGTGTTATAGTGAGTTTATCGAAATGCTCAGTGACCATAAAAAAACCGCCCCGAAAGGCGGTTTAATGGTATAAAGGAAAATTAATCTTTTGATCAGTTGTTGAGCATAACCGGCATTACCAGCATCAGGATGTCTTCATCTTTGTTTTCATCATCCAGCGGGAAGATCAGTCCGGCGCGGTTGGGTTCCGACATTTCCAGGACCACCTGGTCGGTATCCAGGTTGTTGAGCATCTCCAGCATAAACTTACTGTTGAAACCAATTTCCATATCACTGCCTTCATAGTGGCAGTTAAGCCTTTCTTTTGCTTCATTGGCATAATCAAGATCTTCGGCGGTAAGATGTAACTCAGAACCGGCAATCTTGAATTTCACCTGGTATGTAGTCTGGTTGGAGAACAGAGATACCCTTCTGATAGCATTCAGGAAAGGAGAACGGTCGAGAGTAAGCTTGTTGGGATTATCCTTGGGAATGACGGCGTT
>CAYXIT010000057.1:17425-20045 GCA_964465275.1 uncultured Bacteroidales bacterium
ACTAATATTGTTAAATATAGACCTTCATATGGAGGTAGTCTTACGGAAGGAGTAATTGGAACACCAAGATTTATCAACCCAATACTGGCAAACTCAGATACAGATCGTGATCTAACTAATTTAATATACTCTGGATTAATGAGAATTGGAGAAAATGGAAACCCGGCGGACAGAGCTGAGGAACTGGCCGCGCTGAATGACCAGGCGATTTGGGTTTTCGCGGGGGATAACTGCCTCGTAGTTGGGGTATTTTCCATCTATCAAACGGCAGGTCATGGTAATGTTTTTGAAAGTAAAGCGTGCGTTTTTCTCATTGAAATCTATATTTACCGGTGCATCATCCAGTGCAAGAATATTTTTCAGCTGGTTGAGCGGTTTTTTGGGAAGAATAAGTGCAGCTTCTTCGTTAGCCTTTACATCATTGCGACGATACCTTACCAGTTTATGTGCATCGGTGGCAACAAAGGTAACGTTGTCGGTTGACAGCTCGAAGTACACCCCTGTCATAATAGGCCGCATTTCATCGTGGCTGGCTGCAAAGATGGTTTTGGTAATGGCATTGTGCAGAATATCCGACTCGATGGTAAGTGTGGAAGCACCTTCTATATCAGCCGGACGCGGGTACTCCTGTCCATCCTGACCGGCCAGCCGGTATTTACCTTCACCTGCAATTAGCGAAACACCAAAATTCTTCTCGTCAATTTCAAATGTAACCGGAATATCGGAAAAGGTTTTCAGGGTATCGAGCAGGATCTTGGCGGGGATGGCCACACTGCCTTCATCTTCCACCATATCAACCGCAAGTCTCGATGTCATTGTGGTTTCAAGGTCCGAAGCAGAAACCTTCAACTCCTTCTCACTTAATTCAAACAAAAAATTATCCAGAATGGGCAGTGTATTGTTGGTGCTTAGTACACCGCTGATAGATTGTAACTGCTTTAAAAGCAGATTGCTTGATACGATAAACTTCATCTTTTATACCTGTTTTATGATACGTTTGCAAAGATAATTTATTAATTCAATCCCAAAGTAACCTTTTGACTTTTAATTATCAAAAAAAGAAATCGGACGCAGAATCCGGCTGAAAACATAATATTGTGCCAGGGCAAATTCTTCTTCATTTATCCTGATATAAAAGCGGTGCGGGTCGCGGATACCCTCTCCTGCAAGAACATCATCCCCTTCCGGCATAGTCCTGGCAAATGCTGTAAAACTTACTTCCATACCACCCCTGTTTTTTACGGCAACTTCCATGAAGGGTTGCTCAAACATCAGTTTTTTTCTCTCCTGTTCCTGTTGATCATCCAGCAGGGTTTCGTAATGAATATCGCTGAAGGATTGTAAAAACCGCTCAAGGCGCAGCGAGTCGACATCCAGACCGGTCATTTTTTCATTGTCATTGAGATGATAAAAAACGAAGCCATCGGCATTTTCGCGGATGAGCCTGTAAGAATCATCAGGGTTTTCGAAGTCCCTGATAGTTATGCTGCTTATCTGGTTGCGCGGCATATCAATGATCACCGGGTCGCGCCACTCTTTCTCATCGGGGTCAAATAAAAAAGCAATGCCGCTTTCCAGCGCCGGTACGTGCACTCTGAAAGGAATCTGCGAGCCTGCTTTACGCATATAAGTGCTCATTCCGTCGGGAGTATCTTCACCCACAATAAAGGACTGGTAGGCCCGTCGGTAAGGGAATAGCTTCAGGTCTCCCAGGTGAATACGATAAGCCTGCACATAAAATATTACTGCCACACCCTGGTTGTTGAGCATTTCTTCCACCTGCGAACGGTTTTCAAGGCTAACGGGAGACCGAACCTGCAGACGATTTGATATATCAATCAGTTGCTGTATAGCAAGATCATTGGCATAATACCTGTTGTTCAGTATCCAGCGATCCTGCTCATCTTTTTCCATTACCACTTCTTTGTTATCCGGGTTGGAAAAAATTTCGATTCTCAGGATATCAAGCGACGGTTCCAGGGAAAAGTCACTGTCGGCAGCCCTCAAAGTGGAAGCCGAATGTGAATACCAGAAAATGACTGCAGCAATAATGAATAGCAACCCTGCAAGGATCAGAAACAAGTATACATTGGTTCTTTGCATATAAAGATACTTTTACAGCGGTTTCCCGAACAATGTTCAAACGATCTTTTTATTGTATTTTCTTTTGCGCATATAAAAGCGCAGACTGCCAAAAATAAGCACCAGCAGCACCGGCAAGCCCACATTGATCAACTGTATTGACAGACGGTTGCGGTTAACGATATTTTTATCGAGTGTGCGTATGCTGATCTCACGTGCCCGGGCCTCAAGAATTCCGCGATCATCATTCAGATAGTTTATTGCATTGAGAATAAAATCGCGGTTCCCGAATGTTTCATTAAGAAACCTGTCGAACCCCAGCGGAAGAGGCTGCCCCTGCTGATCGAACTGGTTGCGGATAACATCGCCATCCGAAACCACGATCATACGGGTTTCTTCTCCCCTTTCCCTGAAGGAAAAATTGTCGGGTACCACCACATAGGGTATGCGGCGGTTGCGGAAAACCGACTCAAAATTTCCTTCCAGCAAAACGGCCACCGGTCTTGATCCGTCGCGATAGCGGCTTTCATCAACCTGC
>CAYXIT010000058.1:0-18699 GCA_964465275.1 uncultured Bacteroidales bacterium
TGGTGATAGATTTTGAAATCTTTAATTGTCTCATAGTTTAAATTAAAGTTATATAATTAGGGGTAGTGGAAAAGATGTTTATTTTCTTAAGCAGAAAAACTATCAAAATTACAAAAAATTCACAACATGACAATGATAATATTTCTGTTTTTATAAACCATGCAACCGTTTCTGCAAGTTGTGTCAGCTTATAAAGCTATAAACAAAACCTGCAGAAACGGATATTTAGTTGCTATATATCTGATAATTACAATCCAACGCCGTAATAAGCCCGGGTACCATTCGGATAAACTCCTTCAATTAATACACCACCACTTTTACTTGCAAGCATTGAGACCAATTCACGGGCTGATGCAATAGCAACCCTGTCTACATGGGTTATTATAAAACCCTCCCGAATACCGGCACTGGCAAATTTTCCTCTTTCCAGAGATACTACCCTGACACCGTTTTCTATTCTAAGTCCGCCAAGGTCGTTTTCCGAAACATCTTCAAGTGTAGCACCTAAAAGTTCAATAACATCTCTTTCGCCTCTTTGAACAATAGATGTATCACCATGAATATTTTTAAGAACAGCTTTGCCTTCCTTTTTACTACCGTTGCGGTTATATGTAACATTAACCTCATCACCCGGACGCTTGCGACCAATGGTTTCAAGCAGCTCAGCAGTTGTATTAATTTGCCTGTCATCAATAGCTGTAATTACATCTCCTTCTTCCAGGCCTGCCTCTTCACCTGCGCCACCTTCATTGACGTTAGCGACATAAACACCACGATTTACTTTCAAATCATTCTCTCTAATCAGATCGGGGGTAACATCACTGATATTGATATTCAGAAAACCTCTCTGAACTTCACCATGTTCCATCAGATCGGTTACAACCTTTTTAGCAATATTTGAAGGTATGGCGAAAGAGTATCCCGCAAATGATCCTGTAGTTGAAGCAATTGCAGCGTTTATACCGATGAGTTCGCCATTGGTATTTACCAGAGCACCGCCGGAATTTCCACGGTTTACAGCCGCATCAGTCTGGATAAATGACTCTATAGCTGTTCCACCACCTAAAATATTAATCTGACGGCCTTTGGCACTTACAATACCGGCAGTCACAGTTGATGTAAGATTAAAAGGGTTACCCACAGCAAGAACCCATTCTCCCACCTTCACCTTATCAGAATCTCCGAAAACGGCATAAGGAAAATCTTCACCTTCTATTTTTAGCAAGGCAAGATCTGTGGTGGGATCAGTACCTACAACAGAAGCATCAAAAACCCTGTTGTCATTGAGTGTAACCTCAATCAAGACTGCATCCTGCACAACATGATTATTTGTAATTACATAACCATCGTTGCTCAGGATTACACCGCTACCACTTCCCTGTACACGTCGTTCAGGAGCCCGTCGCTGACGCGGACCAAAAAACTCACGAAACATATCATCAGGGCCGAAAAACTCATCATAGAGACTACTGGGGCGCTCAAACTCAGCACGAATATGAACGACCGTATTTACTGTCATTTCGGCAACCAAACTAAAATCAGGTAAGTGGGTCGGTACATTGGATAAATAATGAGTAAAAGCTGAAGGAACTGATGAATT
The DNA here is from genome assembly GCA_964465275.1 of uncultured Bacteroidales bacterium. GTDB lineage: Bacteria > Bacteroidota > Bacteroidia > Bacteroidales > UBA7960 > SKVR01. The sequence continues at coordinate 1,601 of CAYXIT010000058.1, forward strand.
CTCTCCTTCTGCCTGCAAACGCATGATTTGTTGTCCCGGGGTTGGCGCAAAATATCTTTGAATAAATAATGCAGACAAACCTCCTAAAAATGCAACAAGTAACAATACAAAAAACTTTTTCATATCTCTTAAGATTTAATTGTTAATTTATGCTTTTTATAAAATTATAATATCAGGTAAACTTGATAGAAAAGTCAATAATTTCGTGTTATCTTCTACAAATTATATACCCTTTATCAAACAATTTGTTCACAATAATTAAAATTTAAGTATATTTAAGTTGATCAACGTACTCACATTCAGTTAATTTTCAGGATGTTGTTAAAAATAGTTAACCTTTAACATTATTTGAAAATGCAATAAACCTCAGCCTGTATTATTTTATATTGAAAATCAGACAGGCTTCAGGGAATCAGTATTAGTGCCTAAAATTAAATGGTTGTTTTTTGTAAATTTGTTGAGTATATAAATCATTCTTTCTACTGGCAAATGAAAAAAAGGATACAACAAGACTTTAATACAATATATCTCTTCCTTGGTTTATTACTGGGATTTTTTCTTGGAAGCACAGTAGTATACTGGCATTTTGACAGACAAAATGACAGGATTGTTCAGGAAGCAGTAGATAAAGTTATTGCCATATTTTCAGATAATAGCTCTGATGAAAACTTTAACCCAGTGGAAACAAACATCACAAATGGATCATCAACTTTAAAAAATAATTTACCCGAGACTTCTTTAACTGAAATTGAAAACCCGGCAATTTATTCTATACTGCCTGATTTTGAGAATAACAATTATGCTTTTGCCCGTGATAAACTCATTGAAAAACGCATTATTTCAGTTTCGATGCAATATATTGAAAAAAGTCCATCGGCAAAGATCCTTGAAACCGAGCTTGGGGCAAGCTCATTAAATCAGGATACACATGTTTTTCATGTAGAATTCTGGGAATCTCCTTTAAACTCAGTGGGGTATAAAATGAGTAAAACAAGAATTGTTTTTTATGGTATAAAAATAGCTGAACTTGCCAGCATCCAACATCACAACGGGAAGTTTTATCTGAATTACATGAATGATTTTTACCCGATTGAATTTACAACCACCTTTAAACCGCTAATACCGGAAAAACTGGCCGAACTTCCTGAATAAACACTATAAATATGATAGTAAAGTTTTCTAAATACCATGGCGCCGGAAATGATTTTATTATTATTGATGAGCGCCGCCAAGATTTTTTAAGTCATATTAAAAATAACCATAATATCATTTCTGCTCTATGCCATCGCAGGTTTGGAATTGGTGCAGATGGTTTGATGATCTTACGCTCACATCATGAATATGATTTTCATATGATTTATTACAATAGTGATGGGTATGAAGGAAGTATGTGCGGCAACGGAGGAAGATGTCTTACCGCATTTGCCAGCCATCAGGGCGCTATTGATAAAAAAGCAGATTTTATGGCAAACGACGGGGTTCATAATGCAACTGTAAATTCAGACAATGGATACATTTCTTCTGTTTCATTAAGTATGAATGATGTTACAGAAATCAAAGAAACAGATTTTGGTTTGTTTCTTGATACCGGATCACCACATATAGTAAAATTTACAGATGATCTAATGCAAATTAATGTTGATTTTGAAGGAAAGAAAATAAGAAATGCTGATATTTTTAAACCCAACGGCACCAATGTAAATTTTGCAGCAATTATTGATGAAAAGATACATATACGTACATATGAGCGAGGTGTTGAAAATGAAACTCTTGCATGCGGCACAGGAATAACAGCAGCAGCTATTGCAGCATTTCATAAAAGATATATCAATAAAAACAATATTGAAGTAAATGCCAGGGGTGGTTTGCTTAAGGTAAGTTTCTCTCCGGGACCCCGGGGATATACCAATATTATCTTAACCGGACCTGCACAAAAAGTATTTGAAGGTGAAGTTCAATTGTCTGACCTGATGATCAAATAATATTGCAATTATTAATCATAAATCAAACGAATAAAAGTATGAAAGCATTACAGGGGAAAAATCTTACTCTAAGAGCTATGGAGCCCAATGATATAGATATAATGTATAAATGGGAAAATGATCCTGATATCTGGAAGTACAGCAATACTGTTTCTCCCTTCTCGCGCTTCCATCTTGAACAATATGTCATTAATTCGCATTGTGATATTTATACCGACAAACAACTCCGGCTTATGATCACAGACCATGAAAAAAACACAGTGGGTTGTGTTGATTTGTTTGAATTTGATCCTAAAAACAGACGTGCAGGGATCGGTATACTTATAGCAGGAGAGCATCGTAAAAAGGGCTATGCTTCAGAAACACTTGAAATTATTATTCATTACGCTGGAAGTATACTTAACCTTAAGCAGTTGTATTGCAATATATCTGAAAACAATAAAGTAAGCATAAACCTGTTTAAGAAAAAAGGATTTGTGAGAACAGGTACCAAAAATGACTGGAGATTGATTGATAATGAGTGGGAGAATGAGCACTTTTTTCAATTAATTTTTGAATCATAACCAGTAATATCAGGATGACAAGAAAAAAAACGAAAAGAAGAAAAAAAACGAATAAAACACCTTATTGGTTAAAGGTATTTTTTACTGTATTTTTCATACTAGTCATCATTGGTGGTATTTTACTCTACTGGTTTTATGATGCCGTTTTTCAACCCAATATTAACCTTGGAGACAGACAAACAAAACACATCTATATACCCACAGGTAGTGATTTCGACGATGTAAAAACAGTTTTGTATGAAGATAGCATGATCATGAATACAAATACATTTGAATGGTTGGTTGAGAAAAAGAATTATAAAAACAATATTAAACCAGGCCGATATTTGATTCATGAAAAAATGGGCAACAATGAAATCATTAACATCCTTCGCTCAGGCAGTCAGGATCCTGTTATGCTTACATTCAATAATATCAGATTAAAAGAGGAACTTGCCGGAATTATTGCAAAACAAATTGAAGCTGACTCTGTATCAATCATCAATTTACTTAATGATCCGGAAGTAGTAAAGAATTATAATCATACACCCGAAACAGTAAAACTTCTGTTTATACCCAATACTTATGAGTTTTTCTGGAATACTTCAGCAGAACAGCTTCTTGAACGCATGCATCGCGAATACAATGCTTTCTGGAATAAAGAAAGGAGAAGAAAAGCTGAAAAGATTAATCTTTCTCCGCTGGAAGTAGGAACCCTGGCATCCATCGTACAGGCAGAAACATATATGCCTGATGAATATTCAAAGGTGGCAGGTGTATATATCAACAGACTGAAACGAAACATGCCTCTTCAGGCAGATCCTACAATTATATTTGCCGTGGGCGATTTCTCAATGAGAAGAGTGTTGACCAGGCATCTGGAAATTGATTCACCTTATAATACCTACAGGAATACAGGACTTCCCCCCGGCCCCATCAGCATACCCGATTCGCGGGTTCTGGATGGAGTACTCAATTACCAGCAACATGAGTATTTGTACTTTTGTGCAAAAGATGATTTTTCAGGTTATCATGCATTTGCCAAAACCTATTCTCAGCATCTGACCAATGCCCGCAGATATCAGAATGCACTGAACCAAAGAAGAATCATGCGATAGTATTTCGCAAACTTCGATTTATCTTCTTATTTTTGTTTTTTTCAGGTTGAAACTATCTTCAGACCCAAAAATTATATATCATGAACATTAAATTCGGAACGGACGGGTGGCGGGCAGTAATTGCCAAAGAATTTACCGTAGAAAACGTAGCCAGGGTAAGTGAAGCAGTGGCAAAATGGCTTCTGCAAAAAAAAGACAATCCGGCAGTAATAATCGGGCACGATTGCCGGTTTGCAGGTGAACTATTCACTGAAACCGTTGCCAAAGTAATGGCAATCAACAATATAAAAGTGTTTATGGCCGAAGGTTTTGTTTCCACCCCCATGATTTCTCTGGGTGTTTTAAAGTACGAATGTGATCTGGGAATAGTAATAACAGCAAGCCACAACCCACCCGAATACAACGGGTACAAATTAAAAGGATCCTACGGAGGTCCTTTGCTTGAAAAGGAAATTCATGAGGTTGAAGAACTTATTCCTGAAAAATTCAATACAGACCTTGATGAGATCAGGATCGAAGAACTTGTAAAAAAGGGCAGGGTTGAAATAACAGACCTGGAAACATACTACTGCAACTACCTGGAAGAAAAATTTGACCTGGATGCTATCCGTAACTCTGACCTAGAGTTTGCTTTTGACGCTATGTATGGTTCCGGTCAGAACGTGATGCGCAGGCTTTTCCCCAATATAACACTGATGCATTGTGAACGTCAGCCTCTGTTTGATGGAATTCCACCCGAACCTCTCCACCGAAACCTGCGGGAGTTCTCGGAAATGATAAAACTGGCAGAAAATATTGATTGCGGACTTGCTGTTGATGGTGATGCCGACCGTATTGCTCTTTACGATCATAAAGGCAACTACGTTGATTCGCACCACACTATGCTTTTGCTTATTCATTATCTGTACAAATACAAAAAACAAAATGGCAAGGTAGCAACAGGCTTTTCTTCCACAGTAAAAATCAATAAACTTTGCAAGGAGTATGATCTTCCGCTTGAAATTGTAAAAATCGGATTCAAGCATATCTGCGAGCTCATGCTTACAGAAGATATCCTGATGGGTGGTGAAGAATCAGGGGGAATTGCCGTGGCAGGCCATATTCCTGAACGTGATGGTATTTACAACGGTATTATCATTTGGGAAGCCATGGTAAAAACCGGAAAATCACTTCGCGAACTCATTCAGGAGATCTATGATATAACCGGTGGCTTCGCTTTCGAAAGACGTGATTTGAAAATCCCGCAGGAAGATAAAGAACGTATTGTTGAGAATTGCAAAAACAACGTGTATAAAAATTTCGGCCCATATAAAGTAGAAAAAGTGGAAACGCTGGATGGTTTTAAATACTATTTCAATGACCATGAATGGCTTATGATAAGACCATCAGGTACAGAACCGGTATTAAGAACCTATTCTGAATCTGCCAGCCAGGAAAAAGCCATTGAAATCCTTGATTATGGATATGATACCATAATGAAAAAATGATTCTTTCAGGACCTTTCATATCCCGGAATTTTTTAAAAAGATACCCTTTCTTTTGTTCTGTAGGAAAGATCGGCAACTTTTCATTCATTATGCTTCTGGCTTTTCTTATGTTCACTCCGAAGATGTCTTACCCTTTTTCTAAATTTTCAGATGATGAACTAACATCTGGGAAATCATTTGATTCACGACGTCTGAACTGGGTTGCAGGAGCTCATATTGCTGGATTTACCGGAAGTATGCTTCTCTTAAACGAAGCATGGTACAAAGACCATCCACGTTCTTCTTTTCATTTTCATGATGACCTTTTTGACTGGAAACAAATGGATAAAGGAGGTCATATTCTTTCCGGCTATCACCTTAGTCGTTTCAGTCATTACAGTTTCAGATGGGCAGGTCTCAGTAACCGTCAAAGTGCTTTATGGGGCAGTATTTCCGGAAATGCATTCCTGGCAACAATTGAAATTCTGGATGGTTTTTCTAATGGATGGGGTGCATCCTGGAGTGATATGGCAGCAAATCTTGCAGGATCTGCCGGTTTTTATTTTCAGCAGATTTACTGGCAGGAACAAAAGATCACCTGGAAATATTCCTTTTCTGAAAGCGGATTAGAGACATACCGCCCAGATCTGTTAGGATCAAATCTGGCTGAAAACATGCTCAAAGACTATAATGGCATTACTTACTGGCTCTCCTTTAATATAAAGGCATTAACAGGAAAAAATGCAGGAATACCTCCCTGGCTTAATCTGGCGGTAGGTTATGGTGCCAGTGGTTTGCTAGGCAGCAGAACAAATCCTGTAATTTACCATGCCCATCCACTACCTTATTTTGAAAGAAGCAGAAGCTTTTACATGGCTCCGGATATTGACTACGCCAGAATCCGGGTGAATTCAGAAATATTGCAGTCCATCTTTACTGCACTAAATTTTATCAAGTTTCCAACCCCTGCCATTGAGTATAATACAGTAAATGGCTTTGTTTTTCATTGGATATTCTTTTAGTGAAAATATCGCTGAAACTCATCATACAACAGGCTTAAAATAATTCAGTTTAATTGAATTAAATGGACCTATTTGTTAAATTTGTAATAAATCAAAATATTTCTGATTTGAAAAATTAAAACTATATGACCAAGGGTAAAGAAAAGCAATCAGCTGAAAAATGGCATGCAAAAGAAGCAGAAGAGGTTCTTAAGGCAATGGAAAGCAATGCCGATGATGGCCTAAGTAATAGTGATGTTTCGGAAAGGCTGGAGAAGTATGGAAAGAATGAACTTCCGAAAGGAAAAAAACGAAGCTGGTGGATGCGCCTGCTTGCGCAATTTAACAATGTTCTGATCTATGTTTTATTGGTAGCAGCAATTGTAACGGCCCTCCTGGAACACTGGATCGATATGTGGGTAATTCTGGCAGTGGTCATTGTAAACGCCATTATTGGTTTTATCCAGGAAGGGAAAGCTGAACAGGCAATGGAAAGCATACGGCAGATGCTTTCGCTGAATGCAGTTGTAATAAGAAACGGTAAGAAAAAAACCATTGATGCAGAAGAACTGGTGCCCGGCGATATTGTTATGCTCAAATCAGGAAATAAAGTTCCTGCTGATTTACGTCTGATTAAAACCAAAGATCTTCAGGTGGAAGAATCACCTCTTACAGGAGAATCTACATCGGTTGATAAATCTACTGATCCTGTGGATGAAGATGCTGTTATAGGTGATCAGTACTCAATGGTATTTTCAGGAACTGTGGTAACTTTCGGAAAAGGAAAAGGAGTAGTAACCGCAACCGGTTTAAAGACTGAATTGGGCAAAATCAAGGAGATGATGTCTGAAGTGGAAGAAATAACTACTCCTCTGCTGCAAAAAATTGATAAGTTCGGGAAATGGCTTTCACTAATCATATTCATTATTACCGGTGCATTCTTTGCTTTTGGATATTTTGTCAGAGATTATTCTATTGATGAGTTATTTCTTGCAGCCATCGGTTTGATAGTATCATCTATTCCCGAAGGTTTACCTGCAATTATGACCATTACACTGGCTATAGGTGTACAGCGTATGGCCAGCCGCAATGCAATAATCCGAAGACTACCATCAGTTGAAACCCTGGGAGCAGTAAATGTGATATGTTCAGATAAAACGGGTACTCTCACCCGCAATGAAATGACTGCAAGAACCATTGTTACTGCCGATAATGAGTACAAGGTTGAAGGAACCGGCTATAATCCCGAAGGAAAAATTTTACTGGATGATGAAGAAGTTGATCCCAAAAATGATAAAGTTTTACTTCAACTTTTAAAAACAATAAGATCCAGTAACAATTCTGAGATTGAAGAAGATGATGATGGCAACTGGAAGCTTACCGGTACTCCAACAGAAGGAGCATTGCTAACCCTGAGCTACAAAGCCGGTCTTGAAGATTTTAGGCCGGAACGCATAGACTCAATCCCCTTTGAATCAGACCATAAATACATGGCAACGCTCAATCAGGCAGACGATGAAAGATATATTTTCATGACCGGAGCTCCTGAAAGGATACTTGAAATGTGCGAGAAGCAATATACTAAGGATGGAGAGAAAGATCTGGATGAAGTTTTCTGGAAAGAAAAAACAGATGAAGTAGCAGCCAAAGGACAACGATTATTGGGCGCAGCTTTCAGGAAAGTTGATAAAAACCGGGAAGATATTGAAAAAGACGATCTGAAAAAGAACAAAATATTCCTGGGAATTATTGGTATCATTGACCCACCACGTGATGAAGTGATCGAAGCTATTAAAGAATGTAAAGAAGCGGGTGTACAGGTCAAAATGATCACTGGTGATCATGCTATTACTGCCAAAGCAATTGGAAAAGAGATTGGAATCGGAGATGGCGAGAAGGTTATGACAGGCAAAGAACTTGAAGAAAAGAGTGATGAAGAACTATTGGAAATTGTAAAAGAATATGATGTTTACGCCCGTACCAGCCCTGAACATAAGCTAAGACTTGTTACTGCCCTGCAGGAAAACAATAACCTGGCTGCAATGACAGGTGACGGAGTGAATGACGCTCCCGCACTTAAAAAGGCTAACATTGGCATCGCCATGGGCATCAAGGGTACTGAAGTGTCAAAAGATGCATCTGAAATGGTACTGGCAGACGACAATTTTGCGTCTATTGTAAATGCAATCGAAGAGGGACGAACAGTTTATGATAACATCCGGAAGGCTATACTTTTTATTTTGCCTACCAATGGTGCGGAAGCGCTTGTGCTGATGGCTGCAATTTTACTAGGTATCATAATGCCTATAACACCAGTACAGGTATTGTGGGTAAATATGGTTACGGCAGTTACACTCGCTTTGGCACTTTCTTTTGAACCCATGGAAGAAAAGGTTATGGAAAAACCTCCACGGAAATCTGATGAACCAATCCTTGGTGGCCATTTTATCTGGCGGATTGTTTTTGTTTCATTTTTAATTGGGGGTCTTACATTTTATGTATTTAATTACGCACAAAATACCCTCGGCCTCAGCGATGAAATAGCCCGAACGCTGGCGGTAAACACTTTGGTAGCCGGACAATTGTTCTATCTGTTCAATTGCCGGAAAATTAAATTACCAAGTATTGGTAAAGGCTTTTTTAGTAATCAATATGCTTTCATTGCCGCAGCCGCGCTTATTGCTCTGCAAATGGTTTTTGTTTATGCTCCGTTTATGAATACATTTTTTGGCACTGCCGCCATCGATGCTGGTCTTTGGCTATACCCTTCAGTTTCCGGGTTAATTGTTTTTATTGTTGTTGAAATTGAGAAGCTTATTGTGAATAAAATTACCGGTAAGAGTGATTGAAAACAAATAATCTCTAAATGAAAGAGGCTGTCTCAAAATTGCCAATTGGTCGTTGAGCTTGTCGAAACGATATCTGATTACAAGTCATATAAACGCTTCGACAGGCTCAGCGCCCAAATAAAATCTGGCTTCTGAGACATCCTATTTTTTTAATTTCCGAAATAAATTTCAATTCAACTACATAATTTTTTTTCTTTCTACTCCCAGGTCTCTGGTCCATTGATTAACAATGAAACTATTCTTTTCAATCCAGTTTCTAACACCTACAAGAGGATCAGGCTCCATGCGCATTTCAAAGAGGAGCGAATTGATCTGCCTTTCTGTTAGTTTCATTCTTTCAAAGAATTTTGCAGCACGTGGATGTTCATCTGAAAACCCCTGACGGGCTATGGTGTGAATTTTCTCTTCTTCCATATATATTTTTTCAGGATCATCCAGGTATCTCAGTTCATAACGATGGAAGAGCCAGTGGGGCTCCCAGCCTGTAACTACAATATTATCACGACGTCGGATAGCTTCTTCAAGCTTTTCGGTCATTTCACTCTCGGAAGATACTGACAGATCATGCTTTATCTCATATGCATCCATTGCTCTCCTGGTATGAAACATAATACCAGCAGCAGAATCAATTCCCACTATTGCACCGTCATACAGTTCATTCAATTGATCAATACTTTCGATAGTAAAATAATTTGGTACAACAAGACCGGTTCTGGCTTTTTCATAATTTGGCCCAAGGTCCTCCAGTTCATTTTCGTACAATTGCATATATTCGCTGTGGGTAGCCGGCAGCCATGCATCAGCAAATATATCAGCATCTCCTGCTGCAACATCATTAAATGCAGTGCTTACATCTGTCATTTTCAATATCACTTTATAATCGAGGTCTCTTTCAAGCAAAACCATCGCCAGATGAGTTAGGGCGATACTCTCAGACCAATCAGTATAAACCATAAAAATTTCTCCTGGTTTTTCTTCACTGTATTCGGAAGGACCCTTGCATGCAAGCATTACAATGCCTGTTGATATAAATAAAATTACTTTTTTAAACATGACACATCTTTTTAGTCAAACAAAGCTTTTAAAAATCCTACAGATTCTTTTGAATCTTTTACTATTAAAACAGGAATATTCTTTTCAACACTGGCCAGTTTCTCTGAAGTACTGTCCATAATAACATTGGCTAGTTGCGATTTAAGCCGTGTACCTGTCAGTAAAAGGTCAACCCTGTTTCTTATTGCATAACTGTAAAGCGATTGTGCTTCATCTCCCTTAAGATCAACTGAGTATTCAAAAGGAATTCCTTTGGGCAGTTTATATTTTTTCACAAACTTATTATATTGTTTCTCTATATAAGGATCCAGCTGCTTTTTTAATTTTAGCAAAGCCTGAGCACTTTGTTCCGGGAAATAATTATAAGGAAGCTTATAAACATGATGAAACTCGATATCAGCTGTGGTTTTCTCCGAAATCAAAGTCGCCATGTGATATGCCGCATACGATGGTTTTGCAAAATTCGTTCGCACCATTATACGGCTTATATTATGCGGTGTGGTTTCACTTATCAGCAATACCGAAGCAGGAATCAATCCGATTATATTTTTAACAACACCTCCTTCGCCGGTAAATCCGATTTTCTTACCCATTAAGGCTAAATCCGTTTTATTTTTGCGGGCAAATTGTACTATTTTCTCCGTTGTAATTCCTGATTCAAGCACAATGGAAGGTTTCAGAGAATCACCCTGACTGTATAAAGCATCAATCTTTTCCTGAATTTCTTCAATTATTATCTCATTAAGTGGTCGATGATTGTCAGATAGGGAATCTGATAGTTCCTCAGGAATCTCATATGTATCCATCACATGGATGAAAGTCAGAGATTTGGGGTTAAACTTATCAACCAGATAGTTTGAGTAATTAATCAGGGACTCGTCCATATCGGTGAGATCCAGACAAACCAGAATATTATCAAATTTGAATATACTTGTTTCCATATATTAAGATTTTTTATCGCGTTTTGATATAAGTTCACCAACTATATCCTTATATGATTTTCTTTCTTTTTCAAGATCATGCCGCATAAGCATAAAGTATTCCTGTGAAAGACCTTTAGTAAGACTATAGGTCATAATGATCAAAATTATGGTAAATGGAAGAGCTGTGGTTATTGCAGCTGTTTGCAGTGCTCCCAACCCGCCACCAATGAGTAATACAGCCGCAACACCGCCTTCGGTGAGTGCCCAGAAAATCCTTTGAGCAACCGGTGCATCCAGTTTACCTCCGGCAGTAAGGCTATCAACAACAAGAGAACCTGAGTCGGATGATGTTACAAAGAAACTTGTTACCAGTATTATGCCAATCAATGATGTGAAGGCTCCAATAGGAAACTGCTCCAGAAGAACATACAGGGAGGTAGCAACATTACTTTGCACCGCTGAAGTAATATCAGCCAATCCATTAAGCTCAAGATATAAAGCTGAGCCTCCAAAAGCTGACAACCACAAAAAGGTAAGAATGGTGGGCACAATCAAAACACCAAGTATAAATTCTCTGATTGTACGCCCACGTGAGATACGTGCAATAAACATTCCCACAAAGGGCGACCAGCTGATCCACCATGCCCAATAAAAAACAGTCCAGCTCTTTTGCCAGTCACTCTGCGTATACGTTTCGGTCCAGAAACTCAGATCAAAGAAATTCTGCAGATAAGCTCCGGTATTTTGCACAAAGGAGTTGAAAATGAAAAGACTCGGACCAACAATCAGAATAAACAACAAAAAGAATGCACCGATAATGATGTTAAGCTGACTTAATCTTTTTACACCATGGCTTAAACCTGCAACTACAGAACCTGTTGCAGCGAGAGTAATCAAACCAATGAGAAGCACCTGCATGTTGGTTGTATCAGACAAACCGGTAAGATGGTTCAAACCCGCACTCACCTGCTGCACACCCAACCCCAATGATGTTGCCAAACCAAACAGCGTTGCCACAACAGCAAGAACATTAATGATCTTTCCCGCTTTACCATGTACTTTTTCACCAATCAGCGGATAAAAAACAGAACTGATAGTCAGGGGAAGTTTTTTATTGAAAGTGAAAAATGCAAGTGACATACCCACCAGGGCATAAATACCCCATGCATGAAAGCCCCAGTGTAAAAAAGTAAGACGCATGGATTGTCGGGCTGCCTCAATGGTTTCACCTTCACCCAACGGAGGATTTACATAATGCAACACGGGTTCTCCGACACTCCAGAATAAAATACCAATTCCCATACCTGCACTGAAAAGCATGGCAAACCAAGATGCTTTTTTGAATTCAGGCTTGGCTAACCTGCCTCCTATTCGAATATTACCGAATTTGCTGAAAGCTATCGAAAGAGAAAAAATCAGGAAGAAGTTTACAGATAATATAAAGAACCAACCTCCGTATTCTGAAATACTATCCTGAATACCGGCGAAAACCAGTTCCATGGGTTCACCTACTGTTAGCGTAATACCAATAAATAATACGATAAGTATCGCCGATGGCCAGAAAACCCAGGGGTCAACCTCAAAATATTTGTTTCTCTTTACAATTGTTTTTTTTTCATCAGATAATTCTTTCTTCATATTTTAAAGGTTTAATAATTAACACGTTCCTTTTAAATATTAACATTTTAAGAATAAAAAACAAATGTAAAAAAAATACCTGCTATTACATAAAATCATTCATATCTCTGCAATTTCAACTTGTTTTAATCTTTATATCTTTGTAATGAAACTGAAATAATTTAGTAACAAAAGGAATTGCTTATGCATTTAAAAACAAACTATTTAAAAATCATTACACTTATTAATTTTTTGCTAATAATCTTTACAATTGCCCCGGTAAAAGCACAGGAAGCCGATGACGAAGATTACCTGAATATTGGCGGTGCTTTAAGGATTAACCTGGTGAGTCAACATTATGAAAATGAATCCACTCCCCAAAATACCTATGCAACCCTCGACACATGGCGCATAAATGTAGATGCAAGTTACAGCGGAGTTGTTCTGGATTTTGAATACCGCTTCTACCCTACTTTTAATACACATTTTATTCATCATGGCTACCTTGGTTATAATTTTTCTGATGACCTGAATATGCAATTGGGAGTTACCCGTGTGCCTTTTGGTAATCTGAACTATAACTCCAACAGCTGGTGGTTTTTAATTCCCTATTATGTGGGTCTGGAAGATGATTATAACATGGGAATTAAGTTTATTTACGATATAAATCCAAAGCTCAATATCGCTGCAGCTTATTTCAGACAATCCGATCCGGCAGGGCCGGCTTACGGAATTGCAAGCTTTGGAGGACCCGGAGCAGGGACATATTCCTACAACATCATTCCCGATGAAGATGGTGTACTTTCTGAAACCGGAGCCCCTTCATCGGTTAGAGAAATGAATCAGTTTAATCTTCGAACCGTCTATCAGTTACATGAAAGTACTGAAGTAGGTTTTTCCGGTCAGATTAAAGGAATTTATAACTCCGTTCTTAATGATACCGAATACGGCAATGCATGGGCCTTACATTCGCAATCAAATTTCGGAAACTTCAACCTAAAACTTCAATATACCAGTTACAACTACAAGGCAAGGGACGATGAAGGCAACTTACTTAACCGTATCCAGATGGGTGCATACGGTGATCCCTATTACGGAGATGGCGTTGCGGCAAGAGCATCTATTATTACAGCCGGGCTGGCATACAATATTCCTGTTAACTGGGGTCCGATAAGCAGCATATTGCCCTACTTTGATTATTCCATGATGACCAAAGACGGTGAGTTAACACCAGGAGAAAATGCTGAAGCTTATCAACATACTTATATGATCGTCCCCGGCTTTATGATCACAGCAGGGAAAGTGTATACTTACGTGGATTTTGCTTTGGGAAAAAACCACCCATGGCTCACCGACAGTTTCGGCACCGGGCTGGGTGCAGGGCATTTGAATGAACAGGGAAGCCCCATTCCTGTAAATGATATTGACTGGAATCTGAGATTCAATGTCAACATAGGTTACTATTTCTGATCTTCAAAATTATATTAACATTGGCCCGGAAATGTTTTAATATTTCTGCAGCATAAGTATTTCGATACTTTTATGTTAAGAAAATGTCCGGTTATTAAAGTAAGTATACCTTTAAAATTACGATAACCGGCAATCGCAAACCTGAAAAATATATTATTATGAAAAAAAATCTGAAAAGTTTATTGACAATGATTGCTTTTACCGGAGCTCTGTTTATATTGAGTTCCTGTGAGCAGGAAACAGAAAAAATTGAACTGGGTTATGTTTTATGGGATTCTGAGATTGCATCAACCCATGTAGTAGCCGCAGTAATTGAAGACCGGCTTGACCATGAAGTATCTTTAACAGCAGTAGATGCCGGCCCCATGTGGATGGGTGTGGCCCGTGGCGATTTTGACGCCATTGTTGCAGCATGGCTGCCCGTAACACACGAAGCCTACCTTGCACAAACACAGGATGATATCATTAATCTGGGACCTAACCTGGAAGGTGCACGCCTGGGATGGGTTGTTCCTGATTATGTAACTGTAAACAGCATTGAAGAACTCAATCAATATGCTGAAGAGTTTGGAAGCGAAATTATAGGTATTGATCCTGGTGCAGGACTCATGGCAGCCAGCGAAAGAGTAATGGAAGATTATGATCTTGATAACTTCAGGCTTGTTTCAGGTTCAGATGCCGCTATGACAGCAGCACTGCGCCGTGCCATAGACAGAGAAGAATGGATTGTGGTTACCGGTTGGACACCCCACTGGAAATTTGCCGCCTTTGACCTGAAATACCTGGATGACCCCAAAAAGACTCTGGGAGAAGAAGAACACATTGCTACCATTGTACATCCCGACCTGCAAACAAAGGCGCCGGATGTATATGAATTCCTGGATAATTTTTACTGGACTCCGGAAGAAATGGCCAAAGTTATGATGCTGATTGAAGAAGGAATGGAACCCTATGATGCTGCAAGGCAATGGATAAACGAAAACCAGGATAAGGTTGATCAATGGCTCGAGTAAAGCATATTTATAATTAGCTTTTCCAATTAAGTTATAAAATACTGCCGGTCATTTTTTGTGCCGGCAGTATTTAGTGAATTGTATTAAAATTTATTTCTGTTATAAGATGGAAGATAAGATTGTTGTAAAGAATTTATCCAAAATATTTGGCCATAATCCGGAAAAAGGTCTTGATGCCCTGAAAAAGGGAATGTCAAAAAAAGAAATTTTACAAAAATACAATCAGAAGGTTGGTGTATACGACGTATCTTTTAACGTAAAAAATAGCGAAATATTTGTATTGATGGGCTTATCAGGAAGTGGTAAATCTACTTTACAACGTTTGATCAACAGACTGCACGAACCCACCAATGGAGAAATTATAATTGACGGAACTGATATTACAAGGCTTGGGAAAAAGGAATTACGGAAATTCCGGCAAAAACATTTTTGTGGTATGGTATTTCAAAACTTTGCCATTCTACCCCATCTTACAGTTCAGGAGAATGTTGAATTCGGGCTGGACCTTCAGGGTATTGATAAAGAAAAAAGAGCGGAAAAGGCAATTGATGTAATCAACCTTGTAGGACTTGAGTGTAATGAAGACAGTTACCCATCTGAGCTGTCAGGAGGCATGCAGCAGCGTGTGGGGCTGGCCAGGGGCCTGGCTGTAGATGCAGATATTTTACTTATGGATGAAGCTTTCAGTGCCCTTGACCCAATTATAAGAAGGCAAATGCAGGATGAATTGCTAATGATCCAGGACAGGATGCAGAAAACCATCATTTTTGTTACCCATGACCTTGATGAAGCCTTTCGGCTTGGCAACCGCATTGCTATCATGAATGATGGAGCAATTGTTCAAATAGGAACTGCAGAAGAAATTATTTCCAAACCCGCTAATGATTACGTAAGAGCATTTGTTGAAGACATGGACCGGTCTGCTATATTAACGGCCGGCGCAATTATGCAACCAGTTGAAGATACAGCTTTCCCGGCTGATGGGCCTCGTACTATACTTCGTAAAATCAGAAAGAAAGGATTAACCGGCATTCTGGTTACCAATACAAGAAAAGAATTACAGGGATATATAAGAGCGGTAGAACTGGCAGAATACATTAATAAAAATAAGGAAAAAGAAAATATACCGTTTAACAATGACCTGATTCATAAAACTGAAGGTGTTAATGAAGAGACCTCTCTTAGTGAAATTATAAATATATATAGCGATCATGAATACGGACCTATTCCTGTGGTTGATAAAAACAATAAACTGAAAGGGGTTATTGTGAAAGGATCAATAATAGCAGCTCTTTCTGAGTCTAATAAAAACGATAACAATGCACAAGAGCTTCTGTAAGAAGTTTAACTGAAGTTAGCTGTCGTTGATAGTTTTATCTAACATCATTCGTAAAAAGTATAATCATTCAATATTTGCAAAATGTTTAATTTCCGAATACCCTTAAATGACTGGGTAACCAAAATAGTTGAATATCTTGAAAGAGAGCTTGCACCGGTTTTTGACGGCTTTAGTTCTTTAATTTTATTTATGGTAGATAGCCTCAAAGACGGTATGCTTTTTTTGCCACCCCTGGTATTGATATTAATTATTACAGCCATAACCTGGTACATGGCAGGATGGCGCAACAGCATTATCGCCTTTTCAGGGCTCTTGCTCAGTGAGAACATTGGCCTCTGGGAGGCTTTTGTGGAAACACTGGCACTGGTATTATCAGCAGAGATATTGGTAGTTTTAGTCGGTTTACCTTTGGGAATACTGGCTGCACGCAATGATCGTTTCAATGCAATTCTCAGACCTATCCTTGACTTTATGCAAACCATGCCTGCATTCGTTTATCTGATACCGGCAGTAATGTTTTTTGGTTTAGGACTGGTTCCGGGTGTAGTAGCTACCTTTGTATTTGCTCTGCCTCCCCTTATAAGGCTTACCAATTTAGGAATAAGACAAGTGCCTGTTGAGCTGGTAGAAGCTGCAGACGCTTTTGGTGCAACAGAAATGCAAAAGCTTATAAAAGTGCAGATGCCAGTGGCCAAACCCACTATTCTTGCAGGTATTAACCAATCA
>CAYXIT010000058.1:18792-19592 GCA_964465275.1 uncultured Bacteroidales bacterium
GGATCAGATTATTAAACAAACAAAATAAGACTTACAATACCTGAGATCATGATCACTATTGAAGAAATTATCAATTGTTTGCTTCTTTTTATTCCAGCAATAAAAGAGAAAAAAGCAGTTTTGAAAAATGTATTCATAATAACAGCAATTATAATTCCTTTTACGGCACTGGAATGAGCCAGCACATCATTGGCTTTTCGTGATAAAGAAAGTGTAATGGCATCAACATCCATAACCCCTGAGATAAGGGAAACAATATAAATTCCCTGTTCACCAAAGTAATTTTCAGCTGCATGAGTAAGCAAAAGAATTACTGCCAGTAAAAACCCGAATTTCAGAGCCCGTGATAACTGTAAAGGATTTTCAAGTTTTATTTCTTTTTCTTCATCGGATGATGATTTGCCGCTTTTCCAAACCCAGTAACCACAAAGTAGTGTAACTACAAACATAACTGAAAGTGGAAGCCATAATACTGAAAGAAGACTGGAATTTACAATAGCCACTTCAATGAATACCCGGATAAAACTAATGGATGATGCAAGCAATACACCCGACATGAAAATATGTATTGCACCAAACTTTTTCTCTTTTGCAATGGCAGCAAGACTAAAAGTAATGGCAGTGGAAGATGCCATTCCACCAATAAAAGATGTAAGTAAAGGACCAAACTTATGGCCAATTAATCGTGTAAGGATATATCCTACAAAAGAAAGTCCTGAGATTAGCACAACCATCCACCATATCCAGTAAGGGTTGAGTGCATCCCAGGGGCCGAATCCCTGATCAGGCAGTAAGGGAAG
>CAYXIT010000059.1:0-19447 GCA_964465275.1 uncultured Bacteroidales bacterium
GAAGAATATTTAATTATTCTTCTTCTTCTTCAGGACTACCAAATCTTTCATTCCATATTTCATTGGTTTCTTCCAGTTTTTCTTCCTGATCAGTTCTCATGTATAATTCACGAAGCGATCTTAATACTACTTCAAAATTCTCATCATCTTCATCAATCATATTAAAAGCCTCTTCAAGATAAGGCTGTGCCTGAAGCCAAACTTCTTTAATCTTTTTTTCTTCTTCTTCATATGTTTTAAAATCCATAGTTTCTCTAAGACGATTTTCAGCTTCCACAAACATTCTTATTCCTTCATTAAAATATAAGGCACCAAGGTTGTAAATGGCATCGAAGTAATCAGGCTTAAGTTCTATGGCAGTTTCATAAGCCTTTATGGCTTCATCATAGGCAAACTCCCTTTCTTCTTTACTGAAAAGTGTATCTCTTGACATCTGGTCGTAATTAACAGCAAAGGCATAATGAAGGTTAGGATTATCCGGATCACGTTCAAGTGCAATTTCAAGAATACGACGTGCTTCAGGTATGTTACCTGTGTTAAGATAAATATTAGCTTCAGCAAAAATCATATCGAGATTTTCAGGATATTTATCTCTACCCTTTTTTATCCACATAACTGCTTCTTCGGTATTTTCCCTGGCAATGCAGATATTGGCAAGCGAACTGTAAAGGAATGGCTGGTCATAATTCATTTCTTCAACCTGAACATAAATGTCATAGGCCTTGTCAGCCTCACCTGCAATTTCGGCAGCCAGGCCGGCATTATATAAAGTTGCGGTATCAGTTGATCCAAAAGTTTCACTTACTTTATAAGAGTACATAAAATAGTTACTTGCTTTTGAAAATTCGTTTTCATTATATTTCTGTGCACCTGTATTAAAAAAGTATTCTGAAAGCATCAGATTAGTTTGCTGTATATCAAGTAAATGCCTGTTATCAACATCGAGTTCTTTAGCCTTTTGCATAGCTTCAAATGCTTTGACTAAAGGCTCTTCAACCAGGTTGGCAAATTCAGGTTCTTCTGAAACGGCTATTTCCATATGTATTTTAGCGTTAACAATATGCGTTTCAGGATCATTCATTGTTGACTCATCCTTTAGCGCATTTTGAATATGCTCTAGAGCTACTTCAAGATCGCCCCTGCTGAGACTGCGATCGGCTCTTCTTACTTCTCTACTTTGTGCGGTTACCATCTCCACGGCAAAAACACTCAATATCAATAAAAATGCTATTTTTTTCATTTTCTTAAAGTTTTATGTTTTGGTATACTTAGTTGCACTGCAAATGTAGCATATTTTATATTTACAATGCAACCCATCTATTAGAACTATATTAACAATTTGTTTTACTCATCTGTTTCATTATCAGGCTTATCAAGATTCTCCGAAAGTTCATCTGGTTTTACTATCGTTTCATCTTCCGATTTTTCCTGAATTTTTGCTACTGCTGCTATTTTATCGCCGTTACGCAGACTAATAAGTTTGACTCCTTGAGTAGCCCTGCCCATATTTCTGAGAGCGGATAATGACATGCGAATTGTGATACCCGATTTATTGATGATCATCAGTTCGTCATCATCACTAACATTTACCATTGCAATAAGCTTGCCTGTTTTTTCAGTAACATTAATCGTCTTCACTCCTTTACCACCCCTGTTAGTGATTCTGTATTCACTGAGGAAAGATTTTTTTCCATATCCATGTTCTGATACAACCAGCAAAGAACTATCAGGATCATTAACACAGACCATACTTACCACTTCATCTTTATCATTTGCAAGGGTTATGCCTTTTACACCTGATGCACTTCTACCCATTGGCCTGATAATATTTTCAGGAAAACGAATAGCTTTTCCGTTTTTTGCGGCTATGAGTATTTCACTCTCTCCGTCGGTAAGGTTTGCTTCCAGCAGTTCATCACCCGGTCTTATATTTATAGCAATGATACCATTGGCGCGGGGTCGCGAATAGGCCTCCAGAGAAGTCTTTTTAATAATGCCCTTTTTAGTACATAAAATTATGAAGTTATTTTCAATATATTCCTCATCTGTAAGGTCTTTCACCTTCACAAAGGCTTTCACTTTGTCATCTGGCGGAATATTGATCATATTCTGAATGGGTCGTCCCTTTGTGTTCTTTGCACCTTCAGGTATTTCAAATACTCTTATCCAGTAGCATTTACCCTGTTCTGTAAAGAAAATAAGGTAATTGTGATTTGTTGCATGGAAAAGATATTCAACAAAATCTTCTTCGCGGGTAGTTGAACCTTTTGAACCGGTTCCTCCCCTTGCCTGCGTTCTGAATTCTGTAAGAGGTGTCCTCTTTATATATCCCATATGAGAAATGGTTATTACCATGTCTTCATCAGGAATTGTATCTTCTATACGAAAATCATTGGCGGTATATTCTATTTCAGTTCGTGTTTTATCTCCAAACTTTTCTCTGACCTCCATCAATTCATCTTTGATGATCTGCATTCTCATTTCCAGGCTACCCAAAATAGCATTATAATGTTCTATTTTTTTAAGGATTTCATCATATTCTTGCCTGATCTTTTCAATTTCCAGACCGGTAAGACGCTGAAGTTGCATTGCCAGAATGGCTCTTGCCTGCACATCTGACAGATCGTAAGTGTCAATAAGTCCGTTTCTTGCTTCTTCAGGAGTTTTACTCTTTTTTATGAGTTCGATAATATCATCGATGTTGTTGAGAGCGATAATCAATCCTTCCAGAATATGTGCACGCTTTTGTGCTTCGCGCAGTTCAAACTCGGTGCGGCGGGTTACAACATCATGACGGTGATCAACAAAATGTTTTATAATATCTTTCAGGGTAAGCAACATGGGCCGGCCGTTAACAAGAGCAATATTGTTAACATTGAATGCAGTCTGCAGGCCTGTATGCTGATAAAGCTGGTTAAGCACAACATTTGGCACTGCATCACGGCGCAATTCATAAACAATCCTTAAACCTTTACGATCTGATTCATCCCTGATATCAGTTATTCCTTCAATCTTCTTATCGTTTACAAGGTCAGCGGTTTTTTTGATCATTTCAGCTTTATTGACCTGATAAGGTATTGAAGTTACAATGATTGTCTGTTTGCCATTTTCTTCTCCTTCAAATGTGGCTTCTCCCCTCATTACAATGCGACCTTTACCGGTATGGTAGGCTTCCTTAACTCCTTCGTGTCCATAAATGAGTCCTCCTGTTGGAAAATCAGGACCTTTAATAAAACTCATAAGTTCATCAATGGTTACTTCGGGGTTGTCAATATAGGCTATGGTTCCGTCAACCACTTCTGTAAGGTTGTGGGGTGGCATATTGGTAGCCATACCCACGGCTATACCACTGGCTCCGTTGATAAGCAGGTTTGGAACTTTGGCAGGCAACACGGTCGGTTCTTCAATGGTATCATCAAAATTAAGCTGAAAATCAACAGTTTCCTTGTTTATATCGGCCAGCATTTCTTCTGAAATCTTTCTGAGACGGGCTTCTGTGTATCGCATTGCTGCCGGACTATCGCCGTCAATACTTCCAAAGTTTCCCTGTCCGTCAACCAAAGGATAACGCAACGACCAGGTCTGGGCCATTCTTACCATTGCATCATAAACTGAACTGTCGCCATGCGGGTGATACTTACCCAGTACCTCTCCTACTATACGTGCAGATTTTTTATACGGGCGGTTACTTAAAATTCCCAGTTCTGACATTCCGAAAAGTACCCTGCGATGAACGGGTTTTAAACCATCACGCACATCGGGTAAAGCCCGCGAAACAATTACCGACATCGCATAATCGATGTAGGCACTCCTCATCTGATCTTCAATATTTACCTTGGTTATTTTTTCTTCTGACATACTTTTTATATTGGATTTTTTCTTTCGATTTTATACACGTTTTTCACGGCACGAAATTACGCTTTTTTTACGGAAAAATAATGTGCCACGAGCCATCATCCGAAGCAATTTGCTAACAAAACGGCATTTTTTTTGTTAATAAAAACAGTTGATGTTCATAAGCTTCAAATAAGTTGTTTTTTGTACGTTATAAAACATCATTTCCTTTTGTTCGTTCTTTGTAACAGTTATTGTGAATAATTATTGCAGAACTTTCAGCGGTTTTAGTTAATATTGTATATAATTTTGAAAGAATTTTATTTTAAGAATCCTATATCTATCGCAAATTATTATGGAAGCGAAATTTTCTCCAAGAGTTAAAGATGTAATTACTTATAGTCGTGAAGAAGCTATTCGGAACGGAAACGACTACATTGGTATTGAACATCTGTTGCTCGGACTTATCAGGGAAGGTGAAGGCCTTGCCGTTCAGATAATGATCAACCTGGGTGTTGATCTCTCCCGTATAAAGTCGCACATTGAAAAGACCATTCGTACCGATTCAAAAAAGAATCGCAGTGTTGAGAATATACCCCTTGTTAAGCAGGCAGAACGCGTGCTTAAGATCACATATCTTGAAGCTAAGGTTTTTAACAGTGATATCATAGGCACTGAACACCTGCTGTTATCTATCCTTAAAGACAAAGAAAACCTTGCCACAAGGCTTTTACTGCAACAAGGTGTTGATTATGACAATATAAAAGAAGAGATCTTTCATCTGAAAAATAATCCTGACGAATCACGTTTAGGAGGTATGGACCCGATGGATCCACGTAGTGAACTTTCACACAGCTCAGAAGAGGATGAAACATCAGAAGGTGGTGGTTTTGGAGGAGGCTTTAAGAAGTATTCCGATAAATCCAAAACTCCTGTACTTGATAACTTTGGTCGTGATCTTACCAAAGCGGCTGAAGAAGACCGGCTTGATCCTGTTGTTGGCCGTGAGAAGGAACTTGAGCGAATTGCACAGATCCTGTCGCGCCGGAAAAAGAACAATCCTATACTTATAGGTGAACCTGGGGTAGGTAAATCAGCTATAGCCGAAGGCCTGGCATTGCGCATTGTACAAAGAAAAGTATCAAGAGCGCTGTTCAACAAGCGTATCGTTACCCTGGATATTGCCTCACTGGTAGCCGGTACCAAATACCGCGGACAGTTTGAAGAACGTATGAAAGCGCTTCTCAACGAACTGGAAAAAACACCTGATGTAATTCTTTTTATTGATGAGTTGCACACCATTGTGGGTGCAGGCGGTGCAAGTGGTTCGCTCGATGCTTCAAACATGTTTAAGCCTGCTTTGGCTAGAGGTGATATACAATGCATCGGGGCTACTACCCTTGACGAATATCGCCAGCATATTGAGAAAGATGGCGCACTTGAGAGAAGATTCCAGAAAGTGCTCATCGACCCTACTACGGCTGATGAAACCATCGAAATACTCAATAACATTAAAAAGAAATATGAAGATCATCACCTGGTAACATATTCACCTGAAGCTATCAAAGCCTGTGTAAGTTTAACCAGCAGATATGTTACCGACAGGTATCTGCCCGATAAGGCCATTGACGCCATGGACGAAGCCGGATCAAGAGTTCATATTACCAATATCCGTGTTCCTGAGAACATAATAAATATTGAAGCTAAAATTGATAATGTACGGGAAGAGAAGACCCGTGCTATCAAAAGCCAGAAATATGAACAGGCAGCAAAATTCCGTGATCAGGAGCGTGAAATGCTTGACTTGCTTGAAAAAGAAAAACGTGCATGGGAAGAAGAATCGCAATTGCACCGCGAAACTGTTACCGAACAGAATGTATCGGAAGTGGTTTCAATGATAACAGGTGTACCGGTTCAACGAATTGCACTCAATGAAAGCCAGCGACTTATCAGCATGGAAGCTGATCTTGAAAAAAGTGTAATTGGACAGAATGACGCCATCAAGAAAGTAGTTCAATCGATCCGTCGTAATCGTGCCGGTTTGAAAGATCCTGCCAAGCCCATTGGCTCTTTTATCTTTCTCGGGCCTACAGGTGTGGGAAAAACCCACCTGGCAAAAGTATTATCAAGGCACCTGTTTGACTCTGACGATGCCATTATTCGCATTGATATGAGTGAGTATATGGAAAAATTTGCCGTAAGCCGTTTGATTGGTGCACCTCCCGGATACGTGGGCTATGAAGAAGGCGGACAACTTACTGAAAAAGTAAGACGTAAGCCCTACTCTGTTCTTCTTTTAGATGAAATAGAAAAAGCTCACCCCGACGTGTTCCACTTGTTGCTTCAAATGCTTGACGACGGGCAGCTTACCGATAGTCTTGGAAGAAGAATTGATTTCAAAAATACCATTATCATTATGACTTCCAATATTGGATCACGTCAGTTAAAAGATTTTGGTATGGGAGTAGGATTCAATACCAGTGCCAAAAAATCAACCAGTAAAGATTATGCGCAAGGTGTAATTGAAAATGCTCTTAAAAAGTCATTTGCTCCTGAATTCCTTAATCGTGTTGATGATATTGTGATTTTCGAATCATTGCAGAAAGAAGATATCTTCAAAATTATTGATATTGAACTTGCATTGCTCTACACACGTATTGAAGCACTGGGCTACAAGGTGATCCTTTCAGATGCTGCAAAAGAGTATATCGCAGACAAAGGCTGGGATTCAGCATTTGGTGCTCGTCCGCTCAAGAGAGCCATCCAAAAGTACCTGGAAGATCCTCTTGCAGAAGAGATCATCAGGGCCAAAGTGGTAGAAGGAGATGAGATATACGTTGATTTCGACTCTGAAAACAGTGAAATTACCGTAAAGGCGAAAAAAGTTGCCAAAGAAAAGGCAGACTCATAAAATCATCTGCTTCGCAGACCAGAATATCTATTACAAGCCGGATTGCTAATCGAGCAATCCGGCTTTTTTACAGTATAATGATGGAAATATTCCTATTATATCATGGTAATCCGGAATCCTTGCGTCAGAGTTATTCACAGTTTTCTGATTCTTCAGATAAGTTATTATTGTATTGCATATTACGAAACCGATTTTGCAGGTACACTATTGTAATTACCAGCACTATAATTGAGAAAATGATGAACAGGTAGGTTTGTATGGTACTTGTAAAAACATCCAGTAAAGTGTATGTCCGACCTTCCTTTATCGGCCCGGCAGACCACATAGATAAAACCACAAAGAGATTGTTAAAAAAATGCACTGCAATAGCAAGTAAAATATCGCGGGTGTAATAATAGATCCAGCCAATAAACAAGCCCATGAAAAAGCCAGTGCTGAACTGCCAGGGGTTTAAGTGGATGAAGCCAAAAAGCAGGCTTGTAAGTACAATAGCACCAATTGGTTTCAACCGTCTCATCAATCCCTCCTGGATAATGCCCCGAAAAATCATTTCTTCTAATATAGGTGCAGCAACCACCAGGGTGAGCAGCCCAAACAGGCCATAACTGGATGTTTCTTCAACAAAAATGTCTTCAAGGATCTCTGGCACAGGAATCATGCTTACAATGGGCGATATAATTCCCGTTTGAAGCGCCACGGTTGCAATGGCCAGCACAGGTAGCAGAACCATGTTGTTTAAGTTATAGCCGTAATTACTTAGAGATGTATGCTTTTTTCGCCATCTGTGGGCTACTATTAATGTGGTACCCACAGCCATTATATAATATAAAAAGAATGAAAAATTCTCACCCAGCAGCGTTGACAAATGCAATAGCGGGTCAAATATTACCGTCATCAAAATGAATAATCCTGCAATGGCAAAGCTTTGTCCTATACCCGGGTAATACCCTTGTGGCTTCCATGCAACAGGCAAGGCATCATGTTTTACTACCAAAGTGCGCGACCAGCGATCGTGCCACCCTGTGGGCTCAGAACCAAAAAAAGAGAATGGTTCCAATGGTACAAAACGAAAAAGCGAGCGAAGTAATATTGTTTTAACTTCAGGCTGACTACCATCCACACTTACTACCCGTGTACCGGTAATTAACTTACCGGGTGTTCGTCCGGTAATAGCTTCAAACAGGGTAAAATAAATCACTCCCAAAAATATACTCAGAAATAAATTTTCCAAAAAACTTATATCATCTAAAAATATTGTTCCAGATGGATAATAGAATGTTAATATAACACCCAACAGGTAACCAAAAGCAATTGAAAAAAGCAATAGTGCAATTGAGTCAAGCAAATAATTAGCGAAACGAACACCACGAGTGGCAGTCTTTTCGAATAAGATATTCTGTAAATTCCGGGTATCCTGTTGTTGTTTCAAAACAGGGTCTTCCTCAAAATGTGGGCATTCTTCCTGAAAATCGGCCGGCATTCCTGTAAGGTTGCATACCAGCCCATAGTTTAGGTCCATTTGCTGGCGTTTACAAACTCTACACCAGGTCAGATGATATTCACGATTCATAAAAGAAAAGTATTGGTGCTACAGATTGGGTAAAAATAGGAAAAATATAAAATATATGCAGATAAATACTGAAAGTTCATACATATTGAGTGAACGATAGTTTTGTTTCCGAAACCAAATCAAATTATGCAAAATGATTTTTTGTGAAAAAAAATACAAAAAACTCTTACTTGTTTATTAGACTTATTGTAGTTTTGATTTTTGTAATTTTATTATGATACATTTTGAAATTAATTACAATAATTAACTTAAAACATCGAATTACTCAATTAAAATACTAACAACATGGAGAAAAAACTATATCTGAGTTTTTTGATTTTATTATTAATGGCCATTGCAGGCCAGGTTTTCGCGCAGGGGATTGAAATACGTGGAACGGTCAGAGACGCTTCTGATCAGCAAACTTTGCCAGGAGTTAATATCACAGTAAAAGGAACAGAAACAGGCACAGTAACTGATATCAATGGTCAATACCGTTTAAGCACTTCGGTGGGTTCTGTTTTAGTATTCACCTTTGTAGGAATGGAAACCAAAGAGGTAACCGTTGATGGAAGTCAAAATGTTATTAATGTTGACCTTCACAGTGAAGTATCTATTCTGCAGGAATTTGTAGTTGCGGTTTCGGCCATTGCCCGCGACAGGGAAACACCGGTGGCCATTTCTACCATCAGTGCAGAAGTGATCAGTGAGCGGTTGGGTTCGCAGGAATTTCCCGAAATCCTTAAATCAACTCCCAGTGTATATGCCACGAAGGATGGCGGTGGCTTTGGCGACGGTCGTATCAACCTTCGGGGTTTTGATTCCAACAATATAGGGGTTCTTATCAACGGCGTACCGGTTAACGACATGGAAAACGGACGTGTATACTGGTCAAACTGGGCCGGATTATCTGATGTAACACAAACAATGCAGGTGCAACGCGGACTTGGTGCTTCCAGGTTAGCTATCAGTTCTGTAGGGGGTACTATTAATATAGTAACCCAGACCACCGATGCCAAAAAGGGTGGAACTGTTTATTATGGTTTCGGACATGATGGTTATGAAAGAAGATCAATTTCCTTATCTACTGGTATGATGGAAAATGACTGGTCTATCACCGCACTGGGTGGTCGCACGACAGGACATGGTTTTGTTGATGGAACTGAGTTCGACGGCTGGTCTTATTTTTTAAATGCATCTAAAAAGGTAAATGATCGGCATATTCTTAGTTTTACTGCATTTGGTGCACCACAATGGCATAACCAGCGCTGGCCCCGTCAGCTCATACAAACATATCGTGAACATGAACGGGGCATACGTTATAATCCATCCAGGGGATTACTCAACGGTGAGTATTTCAATTCCTCATATAATGAGTATCACAAGCCCCAGATTTCACTGAACCATTTCTGGTCTATTACCCCCTCCACTACCCTATCAACAGCCTTGTATGCTTCTATTTCATCAGGAGGTGGACGCAGAACACTCGGGCCTGAATCCAGCTGGTACCAGTACAACAGGAATACAGGTTTGCCAACAGATGCAACGAAACTTACCCCTGATGGATTTTTCGATTTTGATTATGCAATCAGGCATAATGCAGGCTTATCCAATGGATCAGATATTATCATAGGAAATGCGATGAATGAACATGACTGGTATGGATTGCTATCAACCGTACAGCATGAAGTTCAGAATTTACGCTTTACCGGTGGACTTGATCTGAGGTATTACAGGGGATATCATTATCAGATGGTTACAAACCTGCTGGGCGGTACACACTATCAGGATGTTAATTACGCAACAGATACCGTTTTTTCCAGAAATGTAAACAGAGAACCCTATGCCCGTCTGGGAGTGGGCGATAAAATCGGATATCACGATATGGGAGAAGTTGGCTGGGCCGGTATTTTTACCCAGGCAGAGTATGTAACTCCCGAATATTCAGCATTTATTTCTGCTACACTTTCAAATACAAGCTACCGACGTACCGATTATTTCCTGTATTTTGATGAAGATTCACCACATAGATCCAGATTACAATCTGAGGCAGAAGATTATCTCAACCAGGCAAACACAGCCCAGTCCCAGGGAGATCAGGAAGCATATGAAAGCTTTATGCAGGAATATAACAGCATCATGAATATGACTGCCATGCAACCGCAAGTTTCCGATTGGATTGATTTCATGGCTTATAGTATTAAAGGCGGTGCAAATTACAATATTTCAGAAAGTCACAATGTGTTTGCCAACGCAGGTTTCTTTACCCGGGCACCCTTTTTCAGGTTCGCTTTTGTTGGATTTACCAATGTTATTAATACTGAAGTAAACTATGAAAGAGTAGTTTCTTCTGAAATTGGATATGGTTACCGCTCTCCTTTTGCAGCAGCTAATGTTATTGTTTACCGGACTGAATGGCTCGATAAGGCTTTGGTAAGAAATCTGGGTCAGGGCCTTATTGCTAATATTACCGGTCTGGATGCACTTCACCAGGGAGTAGAAGTTGATTTTACCTTAAGGCCGGTTAAGAATCTCGAAATCAGGGGTATGTTTTCGTATGGTGACTGGAGATGGCAGGATGATCTTATTGCAGAAATTTATGATGATAATCAGGAACTTCAGGATGTAGTAGAAGTTTATGCCGGAGGTTTAAGAGTTGGAAATTCGGCTCAGACCACCGCCGCATTAGGAACAAGTTATGAAGTGCTGCCAAATGTGAGGCTGGGATTTGATATTAACCATTACGATAGAAATTTCGCCGATTTTAATGTGGAAGACCGGGGTGATCCAAGGTCTATTGGCCAAAACTCATGGCGAATGCCAGCACACCAGTTGGTTGATCTTAATATGAGGTACAGATTTAAAATTGCCGGTTTGGATGCCACATTAGTTTCCAACATAAATAATCTCTTTAATACCAGTGTAATCAGAGATGCTACCGACGGAGTGAAATTTGATCCTCTGACACAAGCCCCTATCTACGGACTACCTGAAACTGCTGTGGTATATTACGGTTGGGGTCGTACATGGACTACATCCATTAGAGTAAAATTCTAATTTATTGATTTTGTTAACGTTGAAAAACTCAATTATATGAATACTTTACAAAAAATATTATCAGTTGTAGTTCCGCTGGCTATAATTTTTACGGCATGTAATCCAAATGAGGAACTATATGAAACTCTCGATAATCTGGAAAAACCCCACAACGAAGGTGTGGAATATACGCTGGTTGAAGCAGATTACACACGTTTTGATGGATTTATTGAAGAATACCTTGCCTTCAATGATTCTTTGCCTGCTATGGATTTTGTTCCGGATATTTTAAAGGTAAGATTCGTTACACTAAGACAGGAAAGCAATGCTTTGGTAACATTCAATCATTTTCTGCTTCACCCTGACTGGTGGGATGCAGGGTTTGGCTATGTTCTTACTGATGATGATTATACCTTTATTGGTGTGGATGGAGAATTCACTCCTGAAAATCCAGCCAGCAACAACAATAATTTGCCATCATTTTTACTAAAAGAGTATCCGGGTGCCGAAGAGGGTGATGAAATCAGTATTATTTACAATTTTAATGAGTCAGGTGAAACTGTCATGAATCTAGATACATATCAGTATGATGGTGAAAACTGGATTTTACTGGAAACAATTGAAGATATCCCCTATGTGGGATATGAGCTCACTTCTGATGACTATGACAATTTTGGCGGCACCATAGCGCAGTTTGGAAATTTCAGTGAAGACTTTCCTCCTGAAACCTATATCCCGGTTTTTTTAAATAACCATTTACCTTTAGCTGTTGAAGGTGATGAACAGGTTGTCAAATATAAGTATCATGATGGCAGCCAGCTAACTACAAAAATTGATAAGTTCCATTTCGATGGAATTCAATGGGAGAAAATACCTTACATTGAAGAACGCACCGAGCAATACATTTTTGGCCAATTGGGCTGGGCTTTTGATCCCACTGTAACATTCGAGATGAGCCGCGATGACTATATGTATCTGGCCGAAATTGATCCTATACCGCATCCGGTTTACAATGATTTTGGATATTATTATGGTGCCAGTGCATTTTATAGCAATTTTGATATTAGGCTTATTGGGCGAAGACTTAATACCGATGATGATGGTAACTACCTGGATCCTGAACTGGGTTAAATTTATGAGACAGAGGGTGCCGAAGCAGCTATGGATGAAATGATGCGCAGAATTGGTGAAGAAGGACTAATACTGCTGTTACAATACAAATTCCCTGATGCAACTCCGCAGGTAGGTGGTATTGATGTGCATTACACTGTAAAGTTTGAAACCTTTGCTGATAACTGGGTTAGGAATTACCCCGAGGCTGAGTATGTTTGTACAGCTGCAGGTAATCCGCCACAGTTTGAACTTATAAGAGGACCGGAGTAAAGTTTTTTACTTTCTTTTATTGGGCTGCATTCGCAATGCAGCCCTTTTTATTTATACAAATAAAATGTTACGATATTTGCTTTATTAAAATATTTTCGTAATTTTATGGCGAAATCGTCACATTATGTTTTATGAAGTACAGGAGCAAAAAATATCGCGCTATTCTTGAAACAGCCAGATTGCTGTTCTGGAAATATGGTTTTAAAAAAGTAACGGTTGAAGAAGTATGTGAAAAGGCCGGTGTTAGCAAGATGACGTTCTACAGATATTTCAGCAATAAAACTGATCTGGCAATGGCTGTTTACGAACAAGTTGTTGATGAAGGTATCCAGAAATTCAGGAAAATTCTGCATGATGAAAATACCGGAGCACTTGAAAAAATAGAACAAATACTTTTGGTGAAATCAGAAGGTACTCATGATATCAGTAAAGAGTTTCTGGAAGACTTTTATGCCAATCCCGGATTGGGCTTGTCAGCATTTATTGATGAAAAGAATAGAAAAGTTTGGAATGAAATAGTAAAAGATTTCAGGTTGGCACAAAAAAAAGGATGGTTCAGAAAGGATTTTAAGCCTGAGGCTATGTTTCTGATGGTAAATAAACTTTCGGAGCTTATAAATGAACGACAGATGCTTCATTTATATGGTAATCCGCAGGACTTAATAATGGAATTGGCGAGATTTTTTACATACGGAATAATGCCGGTCAAAGATCATTAATAAACAAATATTTTTTGAAATGACAACTCGTTTTGTCATATTACTTATTCTGTTTTTCTTGCATATAAAACTTTATAGTCAGGAAAATTTCCCTGTAATCTTTCATGGGCAGGCATCTGTGTGGGCCAATATAAATCTTGATTCTGAAATTCCCGCAAGAGCAGGAGTCAGATATATTCCTCAATTAAACCTCCAGTTCCTGGAGAAGGGCAATCATAAAATTGACTTTGTACTATCTGCCAACATAAACGGCAACACTCTTCTGTCACTTGACAGCACTGAATATTCAGGCAACATTAAACCTTACCGCATATGGTTACGATACTCCACAACACAGTTTGAAATACGTGCCGGATTGCAGAAAATCAATTTTGGATCTGCTCATATGCTCCGCCCTTTGATGTGGTTTGATCAGATGGATCCGCGGGATCCACTGCAACTAACTGATGGTGTATGGAGCATTTTGGCCAGATATTACTTTGTAAACAACGTTAATATCTGGCTTTGGGGTTTATATGGAAATGAAGGACCAAAAGCATGGGAAATCGGTCAAACCCCTCCCCGCTCCCCTGAATTTGGCGGACGATTTCAGACACCTATCCCACGCGGAGAAGCAGCTATTTCATTCCACTATCGTGAGTCAGATATCTCTGATTTTGGATTATTCCCTCAACAATCTGAAATAACTCCTGAAAACAGATTGGGTATTGATGCCAGATGGGATGTGGAAATTGGTTTGTGGGTGGAAAGTGCCTGGATACATAAAAGTCAAAATATGGGCATGTTTACACACCAGAAAATATTTAATGTGGGAGCAGATTACACGTTTAGTATGGGTAACGGAATTACAGCCACTGCCGAGCAATTGCTTTACAGTATGGATGAAAAAGCTTTGCAGTTTGACAACATAAATTATCTCACTGCATTATCTCTTTCTTATCCGGCGGGTATATTTGACAACATCAGTACCATCTTGTATTATGACTGGAAACAGAATAACATTTACAGTTTTGTCAACTGGCAGCATCAACTGGACAGGCTTAGTTTTTATCTTATGGCATTCTGGAATCCTGAAACTTTCAGTTTGCCACAACAAAACGAAACAACACAATTATTTGCCGGCAAAGGATTTCAAGTGATGCTGGTTTATAATCATTAATCAATTTTTTTCAATTTAAAGAAAGGATTATGGAAATCATCCGAATTAACAATCTGACCAAGCGTTTCCCAATGGGGAAAGGCGAATTTACAGCCCTGAGAGATATAAATCTTGAGTTTGGAACAGGCGAATTTTCAGGTCTGATAGGGCCCAGCGGATCAGGTAAAACCACCTTGCTTAATATAGTGGGTTCACTTGATGTACCTTCTGAAGGTGAAGTATTTGTCCTGGGAAAATCCATCGGAAATCTTTCATCAAAGGAGGCAGCTCAACTGCGAAAGAAAAATATGGGGTTTATTTTTCAGAGTTATAACCTGCTGCAAGTCCATACAGTATTTGAGAATGTTGAATTTCCATTGCTTTTGTTGAAATATAATGCATCTGAACGAAAAAAAATGGTAATGGATGCATTGGAATGGGTTGGTTTAACTGATAAGGAAAAATCCAAACCACCCCAGCTATCGGGCGGTGAATGCCAGCGAGTGGCCATTGCCAGGGCAATGGTAAAAAGACCTTCGCTGGTACTGGCCGATGAACCTACGGCCAATCTTGATGCTAAAAACTCGCACCACATCCTTCAAACCATGGAAAAACTTAACAAAGAGCTGAAAACTACTTTCCTTTTTGCTACCCATGACGACAAGGTGATTAACTACCTGCATCGCAAAATATATTTACTTGATGGCAGGGTTGACGATGAAGAAATTTTTAAGCAAAATCAAACCATTCAATCATGAAACTGGCATTAAAACTTGCATACCGAAATCTCATGGGTGCCGGCCTTCGCACATGGCTTAATGTAATTGTTTTATCTTTTTCATTCGTTATTATTATTTGGATGAAAGGAGCTATGATGGGCTGGGATTACCAGGCCAAAACCGATATGAAAAACTATCAAATTGGCGGAGGGCAATATTGGCATGAAAACTATGATCCTTATGATCCTCTGACACTCACCGATAGCCATGCACCCATTCCGGATGAAGTGGAAAATGAAATTGAGCATGGTGATATGCTTGCTATACTTGTAGTACAGGGGAGTATATTTCCACAGGGCAGGATGCAGTCTGTTATCATTAAAGGAATTGATCCGCACCAAAGCATCCTTAAACTTCCAACCGAATCCTTAGATACAGTAACTGAGGCAATCCCTGCATTTATAGGTGCAATCATGGGCAATAACAGCCGGCTGGCGGTCGGTGATTATGTTACCATGCGCTGGCGTGATACCCATGGTACTTTCGATGCTGCAGAAATCATTATAACAGCTGTATTTTCGTCAGATGTTCCATCGGCAGAAGCTGGCACTATATACATTCCACTTGATAAGCTACAGCAGATGACATTACTGGATAATCATGCAACACTCCTTACTTTCCGTGACAATGATACACAAAGACCGGAACTGGCTGGATGGACCATAAAGACCAGCGAAGAACTTACGCATCAGGTAGACGAAATGATAAGAACCAAATCTGTGGGGCAAAATGTATTATATGGGATCCTGATCCTGCTGGCAATGCTGGCAATATTTGATACACAGGTACTGTCAATATTCCGCCGTCAAAAAGAGATCGGAACCTATATTGCACTTGGCTATACCCGCAATCAGGTTGTAGGGTTATTTACTGTAGAAGGTGCAATGCATGCTCTGTTTGCTGCATTATTAGCTGCTGCGTACGGATTACCTTTTCTGCTGTGGCAAGCAAAGGTTGGCTGGACTATGCCCATTGATACCAGTGAATTTGGCATGGCAATAGCTCAAACCCTTTACCCCATATACACTGTTGGTCTGGTAGTTACAACCATTCTGATCGTTTTCATTACTACAGCCGTTGTAAGTTATATTCCTTCAAGAAAAATTGCTAAAATGAATCCAACCGAAGCATTAAGGGGGAAACTGCAATGATAAAATTTTTAATAAAAGGATTGTTGCGCGATAAAAGTCGCAGCAGGCTACCAATAATTGTGGTAGCAACAGGTGTAATGCTTACTGTATTTTTGCATGCATATATTACAGGTTTCATGGGCGATACGATTGAAATGAATGCACGATTCAGTAATGGACATGTAAAGGTCATGACACGTGCCTATGCTGAAAATATGGATATGAATCCCAACGACCTTGCACTTCTTGATGTAGAAAATCTGAAGAATGAATTGCAGGAACTCTTCCCTGATATGGAATGGTCAGACAGGATACAATTCGGAGGGCTGGTGGATGTGGCCGATGAAGAAGGAAACACAAGAGCTCAGGGTCCTGCTATGGGACTGGGTTTGGATCTTCTTTCTCCTGATACAAAAGAGTTTCAACGACTAAACCTGGAAAGATCTTTGGTAAGGGGCAATTTGCCTTCACAGCCTGGAGATGTACTTATAAGTGAAATTTTCTCACAAAAACTCGGGATACAGCCCGGCGACCAGATAACCCTTATTGGCTCTACAATGGAAGGTGGCTTGAGTATACATAATTTCAGTATTTCCGGTACTTTGTCATTTGGAGTAGAAGTAATGGACAGAGGTACTATAATAGCTGATATAGAAGATGTTCGACTTGCACTTGATATGCATGATGCCGCGGGTGAAGTAATCGGATTTTTCCCCGATGGGTTTTATGACGACTATCATAGCAAAAAAGTATCAGAAGTATTTAATTCAATTTATAAGGGAGTAGATGATGAATTTGCACCTGTAATGAAACCGCTGAGCAGACAAGGCACTATGGGCACCTATGTGCAACTGACAAAGGTTTGGTCATGGTATATTACCCTGGTTTTTGTAATTGCTATGTCACTTGTTTTGTGGAATGCGGGTTTACTCGGTGGATTAAGACGGTATGGAGAAATAGGCATTCGCATTGCCATGGGAGAAGAAAAAGGCCATGTGTACAGAAGTATGATATGGGAATCAGTTTTAATTGGTTTGGCAGGTTCGTTTGTGGGCACCATCATTGGTCTGTCAATAGCAGCTATTATTCAGATTTATGGTATTGATATATCAGGAATGATGGAAGGAGCATCATTGATGATGCCCTCAGAGATCAGAACAAGAATAACACCCATGGATTACTATATTGGGTTTTTACCTGGCCTGCTGTCAACTGTTACTGGCACAATGCTTGCCGGAGTTGGAATATATAAAAGACAAACAGCGAGGTTATTTAAAGAATTGGAAGCCTAGCATTAATCACTTTTATTATGAAAAAAATAATACTACTGATCATTATTGCACTTGCCGGTCAGGTTAAAGGTCAGCAAACGGCGATTGAAATTCTTGAAAAGGTTGACAGGAATATGTATTCTGAGAACCGCATCGTGGAAGCAGGAATGACCATTCATGGACGACGCAGTAGCAGGACTGTTACCATGCGTACATACAGTGTGGGTGATGAAAAATCATTCACAGAATATCTTTCACCCCCACGGGAAGAAGGTACAAAAATGCTTAAACTGGAAGACCAGCTT
Source organism: uncultured Bacteroidales bacterium (assembly GCA_964465275.1). Classification (GTDB taxonomy): domain Bacteria; phylum Bacteroidota; class Bacteroidia; order Bacteroidales; family UBA7960; genus SKVR01. The sequence goes on from CAYXIT010000059.1 coordinate 18,056, forward strand.
TGGATTTACTCGCCATCGACCGATCGCACTATACAGATCTCAGGACATATGCTCCGCCAGTCTGTAATGGGATCCGACCTTTCCTATGAAGATATGATGGAGGATCGCAAGTTAACTGATATATACGCTGCAGAACTTACCGGAGAAGAAGAAATTGAAGGAAGAACAGCATTTATCCTTGAACTTACAGCTATTGTAAGCGATGTTGCTTACCATTCGCGCAAAATATGGATCGATAAAGAGCGATTTATTCCTTTGCGGGAAGATCTTTTCGCACGCAGCGGGCAGCTGCTCAAACAAACCACATTGTCAGATGTAAGACAGATCGATGGCAGGTGGTTCCCGTTTACTATGCATTTTAAAGATATGCTGAAACAGGGTGATGGAACTGAATTTTCTATATACAGTATTGAATTTGACCAGAATATTCCTGACCATATTTTTTCAAAAGCATCTTTGCGACGATAGAATATAAAGAAAACGGGCTGTATAATTACAGCCCGTTGTATATCCGGAACAAAAAGTCCGTTTATTTAAAATTTTACAATCTGTTTATTGCTTTACGACTTTTCTAACCTTTTGGTCGCCATTATTGCATTCAAACCGTAAAAAGTAAATTCCCTGCTGAAGTTCTGATGTGTTTATCATATTTACCTGCGAGGGATTTTCAATTCGCTTAATAATTTGACCCAGATTGTTGAAAATAACTATCTGGCTATAGCTTTCAACTCCTTCAACGCGGATATAGTTGTTAAATGGATTGGGATATACTTTAACATGATCGAAGTCCAGAATATCTGCAGTACTAAGTTCAACATCAATATCAGCAAGTGATCTGGGGAATATTTGCATATCATCTCCAAATTGAGAGACAAGGGCAACCATATTAACTGCCTGTGAAGGAATTGTTGTACCAAAATAATCGAGCTCAGCACTTTGACTTGGTGTACGCAATATACTCTGACCTGATGGATCAAAAATATTGTATGATGTACTGGGTGCGAATTCGGGTGCATCTGTATCAAATTCAACATCGGCAACAATAACAAGCATTGATTGATGATCAGGAGCAAGATCATTCAGGGTAACAAGCATGGGTTCTATTACATTACCTGTTGATGCAGCTGCACCTGGATCTTCTACCGGAACAAATTGCAGTAGATTATTATATGCACTCAGCTGACCTTCGAGCCCGGTAATCCCGTCGTAAAGATTATATTCAGTTACAATAATTCCATCAGGGTCGTCAATTACAATTGCACCGGTAGCATCCTGAATATATTTCTGATTCCTTTGTCCATGCATATGTGTAATTACAACTTCACCATTAATGATATAAGTCAGATCGCCTACATCCTGGTCGCGCAATTCTGCAAGATTATTTACTATAAT
>CAYXIT010000060.1:0-4835 GCA_964465275.1 uncultured Bacteroidales bacterium
AACAGATTGATGGGGTAAATATAGGAATAATCTGGAATTTTGGAAGGGAATTCGGTGTTTGAATTCAGAGTCGCGCCGGAAGGCGCGTCTACAAAACCAGGGACAGGTCAGTTCCTGTCTCTACAGATGGCCCTTTTTGGATGAAATATTGAAGGGGTCACATCAAGTGGCCCCAATCAGAATTTCTGATGTGCGCAGTTTGAAATAAATTACCGGAAGTTGCCGGTCAGCATAACTAAGAAGGCCAACGGCTGAAATTTATTCCGTGGGTTCAGCTTTTTCGGCCGGTGCGAGGTACGACATAAGGGAATTGGATTGCAAAACTTCCAGTGCTTTGGCAATTGCAGGATCGCGCTGGTTCATTACAGGGTAAAAGGCATCGTTACCGAAAATGTTCCGTCCGATGTAGGCCTTGATCTGGGCTTTGATCAGATCTTCCGCTACACGGTATTCTTCTTCGTTGAAAGTAACACCTTCGCTTTCTGCAAAATTTATAAATGACTGTGCGATGTTGTTTACACGGAAGTTTTCAACAAAGTTTTCAGCAGTTTCGTATTCTTGTATCCTGTCGCGATTGTCATCGGCATAATCAAAGGCAAATCGATAAATCAATCCCCTGTTGGCCACCTTAACAAAATAGGGTGATCTCTCTTCGGTGTTGAGCGGGATAAAAATATCGGGTGTTATACCGCCTCCGCCGTATACTATTCTGCCCGAAGCGGTTTCATAGCGAAGAGAGTCATTATAATGTATGCTGTCGGGGTGCTCAAGTTCGCCATCCAAATAACGTTGCATAAAATCGGCATAATACTCTTCCGAGCCGTTGTCATAAGGTTTCTGGATGCTTCTACCTGATGGGGTATAATATCTTGCTACGGTGAGCCGGAGAGCCGATCCGTCGCCCAGCTGCACCTGTTCCTGCACCAGTCCTTTACCGAAAGATCTGCGTCCGATAACCACACCACGGTCGTGGTCCTGCACTGCGCCGGCAATAATTTCGCTGGCCGATGCCGACCATTCATCGATGAGAACTATCAGCGGCTGCGTTTCAAAACCCCCGTTCCGGCGCGCGGTGGCAACGGTTTTGGGTCGTTTTCTCCCGTCGGTATATACAATGAGCGACTCGGGTTGAAGGAATTCATCAGCGAGTTGAATCGCAGTTTCAAGAAAACCGCCGCCATTTCCCCTTAGGTCAAGGATCATTTGCTCCATACCATCCCTTTCCAGCCTTTCCAGGGCCATAAGGAATTCCTGATGTGTGGTGGCAGAGAATTGACTCAGCTTGATATAACCGGTGTTATCATTAATCATATAAGCAATATCAAGACTGTACGACGGGATTTTATCACGTGTAATGGTAAACTCAAGCAAATCGTCAACACCACTTCTCATCACAAATACGGTAACTTCTGTTCCTTTGGGGCCTTTGAGTTTTCCTACCACTTCCTGTGTGGGCATATCTACACCGGCAATGGTTTCATCTTCTACTTTTATGATCCTGTCACCGGCCCGAATTCCAATACTTTCGCTGGGGCCACCGGGAACGGGGTTGATTACCACTACCGTATCGGTAATCATATTGAATTCAATTCCGATACCTTCAAAACTGCCCATCAGAGGATCGTTAAGATCGCGAAATGCGGATGCGGGGATGTAAGATGAATGGGGGTCAAGATCCTTCAACAGGTTAACAATGGCTTCTTCGGTTAATTCCTCGCGGTTTATGCTGTCAACGTATGATTCGTCAATATAGTTGATGATATCATTGATCTTATCGTACCGGTCAAAACCAATGGAAAAGAATTTTTTTTCTGCCGGCATTTGTGATGTCCTGTCGAAATTCAGGTTCAGGCCGAGCAATACGCCCAATGCAAGTACAATGGCGAAAAGAAAGGGAAGGTAGGTTTTGATATTTATGTTTTTCATTTTTTAATCGGATTTCCAGATTGAATAAAAGTGTTTTAGCCGGGAAATATACTTCCATATTTCATGTAAAATGTTCTTCGTACGGCTTTATGTTTTAATAAACTATACATTGAACGATTTCAACCGGTGGCTTGTTCGTTGTGGCATTTAATTTCTGTTACAAATAAAATTAAAATGCGAAATTACAGAGAAAAGCAGGCAATTGCTGTTATTTTTTATTAAAAACCTGTTGATTTACAGTCAAATTAGTTTAAGTAAAGGCAAAAGTTTACTATTATTTCTTTCTGCCTTTTTTTGTAAACTCAATATTACTTTTCAGTTTTTCAAAACCAGCCCTTGCAATAGGTGAATTGGTTTTCATAAAATTTTCTCTGTAAGACGGTTTATCCATATCTTCCCAGTTATTCTTTTTCCAGTTTGCGATGGCGGGTAAAGGAGTGAATTCTGTTTCTCTGGTGGGCACAGCAAACTTTATATTATGCGGACAAACCTCCTGGCAAATATCACAACCAAATATGTAGCCCCGGGTTTTACCGGAAAACTCACTGGAAATATCTTCCTTCAGTTCAATGGTAAGATAAGAGATGCAGGATTTTGCATCGATTTCTCCGGGTGCCACAATGGCATTGGTGGGGCAGGCATCGATGCAGCGGGTGCATTTTCCGCAGAAATCTCTTTCCATCGGGGTATCATAATCAAGAACCAGGTCGGTAACGATCTCGGCCAAAAAGAAATAACTCCCTTTACGGGGTAATATGAAGCATGAATTTTTGCCCGGGGCACCCAGGCCGGCCTGTTGGGCCAGGTAACGCTCAAGGATGGGTGCTGAATCGGTAAACACACGTGAATTGGCTTCAGGATGATAAATTTTGATGAACTCAAGCAATTGATAGAGTTTCCCTTTAACCACCGTGTGATAATCTTTTCCTGCTGCATATTGTGAAACTTTGTAATATGCATCTTCGGGCTGGTAATCTTTCTGATGATAATTTATGGCAAGGCAAATAACCGATTTGCCATCCGGCAGGATCAGTGATGGATTCAGACGCTTGTCACGGTAATTTTCCATGTATTGCATCCGGCCATGTCTTGCCTGAGCAATCCAGTTGTTGAAATGCGATACCATATCCCGGTCAACTTCGCCGGCAGGGGTAATACCACAGGCATCAAATCCCAGTTCAAATGCTTTGGCTTTTATTTGTTTTGTGATATTGTTTTCCTGGTTTTGGGGCATGGTTAGTCAAACAGGCTGTTCTGTGAAGGATTTTTCAATCTGCCCAGATGTTTATAGGCCAGCTCGGTTGCTTCTCTGCCACGTGGTGTTCTCATGAGATAGCCCTCCTGAATGAGGAAAGGTTCGTAGACCTCTTCAATAGTACCGGAGTCTTCACTTACAGCGGTAGCAATTGTGGTAAGACCCACCGGTCCGCCTTTGAATTTGTCGATGAGAGTGATCAACAGTTTGTTATCCATTTCATCGAGGCCGTTTTTATCTACGTTAAGTGCATCGAGTCCATAGTTTGCAATGGCCAGGTCAATTTTTCCGTTTCCTTTTACCTGGGCAAAATCGCGCACTCGTCTTAAAAGGGCATTGGCAATCCTCGGAGTGCCGCGGCTGCGGCGGGCAATTTCCATAGCAGAATCATCTGAGATTTCAACTTTCAGGATAGATGCCGATCTTTTCACAATACGGTCAAGTATGGCCACATCATAATAGTTAAGCCGGGCATTGATTCCAAATCTTGCCCTGAGCGGAGAAGTGAGCAATCCTGATCGTGTGGTGGCTCCAATGAGGGTGAAGGGACTCAGCGATATCTGGATACTCCGGGCATTGGGGCCGGTTTCAATCATGATGTCGATTTTGTAATCTTCCATGGCCGAATACAGATACTCCTCCACCACGGGGCTGAGCCTGTGTATTTCGTCAATGAACAACACATCGTTTTCCTCAAGATTTGTGAGCAGCCCTGCCAGATCGCCCGGTTTATCAAGTACCGGGCCTGATGTGATCTTGATTCCCACACCCATTTCATTGGCAATAATATGTGCCAGTGTGGTTTTCCCCAAACCGGGGGGGCCATGAAAAAGAACATGGTCGAGTGCCTCCTGCCGCTGTCGGGCTGCATTCACAAATACCTTAAGGTTTTCTATGGTTTTTTCCTGCCCGGTAAAACTTGAAAAACGGTCGGGTCGGAGAGCCTTTTCATATTCCCGCTCTGCCGGGGTAAGGTTTTTTGCTTCCGGGTCAATAAATTCGTTTCGGGACATGAATAATATCAGGATTGTTAATAAAATCTTGAATTAAGCAAAATTAATCTTTTGAAGGGAATTTTTCACATTTGTGCCAAAACATGCATGCTTCATCAGGTATGGATAATTTATTGGCAGAATTTTCGTTTTACTGAAAACAGTTTTCATCGTCTTTAAAGGTAACATCTGTCAAATATTTGGCAATTTTATTTATTTTTACTTTTGAAAAATAGTTGATTACATAAAAAAAATATATCATGAGCGAAATAGTAGTTGCCATAGATTTTTCATCGTGCTCGGTAAATGCACTGAAATATTCAGTAATGATTGCAAATGCATATGAAGCAAATATTACCCTGGTGAATGTTTGCAAACCCGGAAGCGATGAGTCGGTATATCCTGATACAAAAGATATACATTATGTTGAAGCGGAAAAAAGGCTTAAAGAGATGGTTAATGATTTTGCTCCGCAACTGAATGGCGAAATGAGATACAGGATTCGTGAAGGTAAGGTATATTCTGAAATTGTGAATGAGGCCAAATACAATGATGCTGTTTTACTCATTGCGGGTACGCATGGTATTTCAGGATTTGAAGAGTATTTTATCGGAAGCAACGCTTACAGACTTGTATCTCTTTCACCCTGTCCGATGATCACC